>JBKPSE010000243.1:0-5597 GCA_046765855.1 Acidobacteriota bacterium
GGCCAGCGGTCATTGATAAAAGTGGAGCCCACGCCCAGGCGGAGCCGCCCGCGTGACATATACGTGAGCGACACGACGAGCAGGTGCACCTCGTCGGGATGCACGCGCTGACTGGAGGCAATGGAATAGAGACGCGGCTGCATCGGCCGCAGCAGCGTGACGAATTCCGCGGGCGCGAAGCGTGCAGACGCAGCGTCTTCCAGTACGTCGAGCACATCGTGGACGTCGTCACGCGCCTGCAGGTAGTCCCTCAACCGTGCTTCGCTGCCCTTCTCGAGCAACGACGCGAGCAGCTCGACGCCTTGCGCAGCGCATGCTTCGAGCAGCCGGCGGCTCACGTTGGTCAGCTCGAACCTGGTCGACAGCGCGTCGTGGAACGACAAGGCCCCGCCGCCAGCGACGGGTACAGGCTCATCGCCGCTCGCTTGCAGCCGCCGCAGGATTGCGTCGACCAGCGGTTCCGCGTTGCGCGGCCAGATCCCGAGCGCGTCACCTGGTTTGTAGGTGATGCCGGATCCGGTGAGCGAGATGACGTGGTGCTGCGTGTCCTTCGGCGCGCCCGACGGGGTTAAGTGCCTGCCGCCGGTGCGTGTCGCGGGGAAGGGGTTTCGCGGGGTGTAGGCGGCCATCGTTCCCGGCAATCGTCCCTACCCGCCGCGTGTATGCATCTCGAGATGCGCATCGCGTTTGAGGGCGGCCACAGGAATCAACACCTCGCGCGCGGGAGAGCCGAGTCGTTCCTCGGCTCCGCGATCCGCACGCATCGCCCACACCGTGCGAATCAGATTGGCCAGCTCGTCTCGCGTCGCGCCCTCGCGCAGAGGGTGGCGAAGATCGAGGCCGCCGCGCGCGTAGAGGCAGAGCAGCCAGAGACCATCAGCGGTGAGGCGGCTGCGATCGCAGGCGGCGCAGAACGGCTCGGTAGTCGACGCGATGATCCCGAACGTCGTCCCGTCGGGCAGCCGGAATCGTTCGGCCGGTGCCGACTCGCGGCCGGGCAGCGGCTCAATCGCACCGTAGATTGCCGCCAGCCGCTCGCGCATCTCGCGGCCGGAGACCACGTCCTCCATCGACCAGCCGGTGGCGCCGCCCACATCCATGTACTCGATGAACCGCACCTCCGCGTTGACCGTCTTGCCGAACTCGAGCAACGCCGCGAGCTCGTCGTCGTTGCGCCCGCGCAGGACGACCGTGTCGATCTTCAGCGCCCCGAATGCGCGCGACGCCGCTTCGATACCGGCGAGCACGGCGGGTAATTCATCGAATCGCGCCAGTGCCTGAAACCGATCGCGCTGCAGCGTGTCGAGGCTGACAGTGATCCGCTGCAAGCCGGCGGAGCGCAGCGCCGACACCTGCGGAGCCAGGAGGACGCCGTTTGTCGTCAATGCCAGATCGCGAATCGCCGCACGCGAGGCGAGCATTTCAATCAGCCGCGGCAGATCCCGCCGAAGCAGCGGCTCGCCGCCGGTAATGCGCACGCGATCGACACCCAGCGACGTGAAGGCGTCGACCAGCAGGGCTATTTCTTCGAAGTCGAGAATGCTGTGCCGCGGCAGCCAGGCATAGTCCGCCTCCGGCATGCAGTACTGGCAGCGCAGGTTGCACCGGTCAGTCACCGAAATGCGGAGACTGCGCAGGGGCCGCTCGAAGCGATCGACAGCGGTTGGGGCCAAGCCCCTATTATCGCAGGCTTCTCGCCTCGCTCACGCCTGCAAGGCGCGCGTGGGATCGAGACCGGCCGCGCGCCGCGCGGGAATCAACGCCGCCAGCAATGCAACGACGGCAAGCACGGAAGCGACTCCGGCGAACGTCAGCGGATCGTGTGGCCGGACGTTGACCAGCTGCGTCGCGATCGCGCGGGCGGCGAACGCCGCGCCTAGGCCGCCGAGCAGCACACCGACGGCAACCGGAATCGCCGCCTGGCGGACGATGAGCCGCAGCACGTTGCCGCGTGAGGCCCCGAGCGCGAGACGAATACCGATTTCCGCGGTGCGCTGCGTCGCGAAGTAGGCGATCACGCCGTAAATGCCGACGGCCGCGAGGAGGAGTCCGACCGCGCCGAGCATCGCCAGCAGCATCGTGTTGAAGCGCGCGGTCTCGAGCGTGAGCGCCATCCGTTCTTCCATCGTTCTCACCGCAAACAACGGCACGCCGGGATCGACCTCTGCGATGGCGCGCCGCACACCAGTGGCGAGGGCGGCGGGATCGCGGTCCGTCCGCGCGACCACGAACAGAGAGCGACGCGTCCAGTCCCACGCCATCTTGTCGAGCTGGGCCAGCGGTTGATAGAACTCAGGATCTACGGCGCCGGCCGGCCCTCGCCAGCGCACGTCGCTGACGACGCCGATCACGGTCTTTGGTCCGCCCGGCGCGGATCCATTGACCCGCCGTCCGATCGGATCCTGGTTCGGCCACAGCCGCTGCGCCAGCGTCTGGTTGACGACCATGACCAGTTGCGAACCGGTGCGATCGGCATCGGTGAAGCCTCGCCCGCGGACGATGGGCAGACCCATGACTTCGAAATATCCGGGAGACACGAAGCGCGCCATGCTCTGACGGACGTTGCGCAGCTCCTGCGCTTCGCCTTCGGGAACGAGGCCGTTGGAAAAGGTGCCGACGCCCGGCACGTTGGAAGCGACCGCTGCACGACGAACACCGGGGACGGCGGCGACCTGCGCTTCGATCGCCTGTGTCGCCTGCAGCACCGAGACCGCCGTCTCGTACTTCGTAGCCGGCAGCGAGAAGCGTCCCGAGAACACTCCTTTGGCGTTGAAGCCGGTTGGGACACGCTGCGCTTCTATCCCGCTGCGAATCAAGAGACCGGCGCCGACGAGCAAGACCAGAGCGAGCGCGACTTCCGCCGCTATCAGGGTGGAGCGTACGAGATCGCGCGCACCGCGCGCGCCGGCGCCGCGCGTCGCTTCCTTGAGCGTGCTGTTGATGTCGGTCTTGGACGCGCGCCAGGCCGGCACCAGTCCGAAGATGATGCTCGAACCGATCCCGAGCGCGACGGCAAACGTCAGCGCTGTCGCGTCCAGATGCGTCTGTTCGAGCCGCGGCACGCCGCTCGGTCCATAGGCAATCAGCATCCCGACGAACACGCGCGCGAATCCGACGCCCAGCCCGGCGGCGACGACGCTGAGGACGAGGCTTTCAGTGAAGAGCTGCCGGATCAAGCGTCCCTGCCCGGCGCCCAACGCGCTGCGCACGGCGAGCTCGCGCGCGCGGGCGGCGCCGCGGGCCAGCAGCAGGTTCGACACGTTGCCGCACGCGATCAGCAGCACGAAGGCGACCGCGCCAAGCAGCACGAAGAGACGCTGGCGATAGTCGCCGACGAACGTTTCCATCAGCGGCGCCGCCATCAGCTCGCGTTCGGCATTGTCTTTCGGAAACCGATCGCGAAGGTTCTTCGCGACGGTCGTCAGCTGTTGATTCGCCTGCTGCAGCGACACGCCATCCTTCAACCGGCCGTAGACCGTGAGAAAGTGCTCGTCGTGCATCGCCCGGCGCTCCGGCGTGAAGGCAATCGGGACCCATAACGCCTCGGAGTCTGCGGTGAAGTCGAAAGACTGCGGCATCACACCGATGACGGTATACGGGCGGCCATCGAGAGTGATCGCACGCCCGAGAATCCCGCGATCGGCGCCGAACTGCCTGGTCCAGAAGCGATGGCTCAACACCGCGACCTGATCGCGTCCCGGTTCGTCTTCCGCGGCGGTGAACACCCGCCCCAACGCGGGCGCAACCCCCCAGACGTCGAAAAATCCGGCGGTCGCACGCACGCCGACGACGCGTTCCGCCCCTTCGTCGCGAGCCAGCGTCATGCTCACGCCGGTCATCGCGCTGAGCGCGCTGAACGACGTCTGTTCGGCTGCCATGTCGACGAAGTTGCCGGCGGACATGTTGCCGCGGCCGAGATCGCGCCACAGCTCGAACAGTTCGACGAGGCGGCCGGGCGCCGGGACAGGCAGCGGCCGCAGCACGACCGCATTCACGGTCGAAAAAATCGCGGTGGTCGCCCCGATGCCGAGCGCCAGCGTGGCAAGCGCCACAATCGTAAAGGCCGGGCTGGCCAGCATCTGACGGATCGAGAACGCCGCATCCTGGCGCAATTCCGAGAGATAAGTCGTCACGGTCAGGTTAGACGGCGGCAATCGACGCCGGGATGGCCCCGGATGGCGAGGCAGGAGAATTTCTTTGGCGACGGGCGCGCGACGCCGGTGCCAAGGGCCGCCGGCGCGCGCGCTTGCGTCTCTTATTTCGTGAGATCGGTCACCGCGGCCGCGAGCATTCGCACCTTTGCCTGGTCGCTCGAGGCCGCCGCGGCCGCTTCGAGTTTCGACGCCAGCTGCGTCAGCGTCGTCCTGCGCTGCGCGCCCGACTGACGCTCCGCCGCCGCCAGTGTCGTTCGCGCCGAGGCCAGCATGTCCGCGGCGAGACCCTTCGAGCGTTCGAGCTGATCGGCGTAGGCGCGCGCCAGCGCGAAGCTCGGCGGCCAGACGAATTTCTGCTGGTCCTGGGTGTTCCAGTACGACTGCTTCACCGTCTTTGCCGCCGCGATCTCGTTCGCGGTGAGCAGCGGATTGGGCAGCAGCTCGTAGATGTCGAGCCCGCGGGCGATCTCGGAGCTGACGATCAGCCCGTTGTACCAGTATGCGGACCAGGAGCCCCCCTGCGCGAGACGCTCCGCCGCGACCGGACCGCGGTCGTAGAACGCGATCTCCTTGGGATGGTCGGGATCGGTCCAGTCGAACACCGAGACGCCGCCCTGGTACCACGCCTGAACCATGACGTCGCGGCCAGGCACGGGAATCAGCGAGCCGTTGTGCGCGACGCAGTTCTCCTGCGCCGTCTGCGGCGCGGGCAGCTTGTAGTAGCTGTGGAAGTTCAGTTTGCCGTTGTCGATCGTGAAGATCGCGTCGGAGCCCCATTCGAGCTTGTCGGTCTCGCGGCAGCGCGGTGCTGAACCACCGCCCCATTCGTCGCTGAACAGCAGTTTCTTGCCGTCGTTGCTGAACGTCGCCGAGTGCCAGAACGACATGTTCTTGTCCGCGGCGAAGTCAACGCGCTTGGGATTGACGACGTCCTTGATGTCGAGCAGCAATCCGAGGCCTGCGCAGGCGCCGCCGGCGAGGCCAATCTCCGGATACACGGTCACGTCGTGGCACTGATTCGGACCGGTTGGAGGTCCCTGATTCCCGCGTCCGCGGCCGCCAGCCGCTCCCGGCTGCCCGCTTGCGGCGGTCTGGCCTGCCGCCGCCTGCTGCGCAGCGCGCTGTGCCGCGGCCAGCTCGCGCTCGCGCGCGGTGATCGCATCGCGCTCTTCGTTTCTCGGCGCCACCGGCAGGCCCTGGAAGACGCGCGGCGAGCTGACGATCGCGGCCGTTGCCGGCGCCGCGATCGGCACCTTGATCACTTCGAGCCGGAATCGCGCGGTATTCGGATCGTCGATCCCGCCGTCCTGGCACCCGGGGAGCTCTTCGGCGGATCGGACGCTCGATGTGCCGGACACATAGATGTAGACGTTGTCGTTGTCGCCGGGCTGGGTCGCGACCGTGTGCGTGTGCGAGCCGCGGCACGTCTGCACGCTGGTCAGC
>JBKPSE010000244.1:0-6746 GCA_046765855.1 Acidobacteriota bacterium
GGCCGGACTCCGCGCCCGCGCCGGCGCAGCAGAGCAGCGCGGCAAGCGCGCAGGCCAGGACCGGCGACGGGACGCGAAGCGATCGACGGATGCGCATCTTCGACAACTCTCTCGGCTCGAAACCGGCTATTGGAACGCCCGCACGACGAAGTCGGCAATCGTGTGCGAGTGCGGATCGAACAGTATCAGGTTGGTCTGGATGAACCGGTATTCGAGCTCCTCGGGCAGCTTGGGCAGCTGCGCCAGCACTTGCGGCGGCACGGTGGAAATCGGCACTTCGTCAGGGTAGCGGCCGTTGACCGAGAGCTTGACGTTGCCCTTGTATTCGTTGTCGAGAATCTCCGCCTTGATCTGCCTGCCGTCCTGACCCTGGAAAATGGGCCGGAGCAGGTTGCGCACGAGCCGCTGCATCGCGGGCGTAAACAGATCGCCCTGCTTGGCGTCCTTCCGCGCCTCCTGAATCAGCTTGGCGAGCGCGCGCTCGTGCTTGTCGATCGCTTCCGGAGTCGTCTGCTTCGCCAGATCGGGGAGCGTCGATTCGAGTTTCTTGTGCAGCGCCACGTACTGGTCGACGCGTCTGGTGAACTCTTTCAGCGTCGTCGCGTTGGAGTTGACGGCAGGAGGTGGTTTCTTCTGAGCTTCCGCGCCGGCCGGCGCGGCTATGACGAAAACGGCGACGATCGCCGACTGGACAATTCGCAGCATAATCTGCGAATTATGCAAGAGGTAAGCCTAGCCGCGGTAATTGCCGAACTGGAGGGCGCAGCCGAAGTCGTGTTCGCGGAGCTGCCGCATCGCCTCTTGCAGCTCGTCCTTGGAAGGTGATGTGACCCGCACCTGATCGGCCATGATTGTGGCCTGCACCTTCTTCAGCTTCTTGTCCTTCAGGAACTTGACGATCTCCTTCGCCGCTTCAGTCGGGATGCCCTGCTGCAGTGTAATCGTCCGCTTCACAGTATCGTTGGCCGCGCGCTCGCTTTCGCCTGGCGTCAGGTTCTTGGTCGGAACGCCCCGACGCACCATCCGGGTCTGCAGAATCTCCCACAGCGCGTTCATCTTGAAGTCGTCGTCCGCGGTGAGAACGATGGTGTTGTCGGTCTTGTTCAGTTCGATCGCTGCGCGCGAGCCCTTGAAGTCGTAGCGCTGCGCGACTTCCTTGCGCGCCTGGTTGACGGCATTGTCGACCTCCTGCAGGTCGACGGTCGACGTGATGTCGAAGGAGGCGGCCTGCGCCATCACGCCACCGCCTCGCGGCGGCTCCGCACGCTGCGGCCGATCTTCAGCGAGGTTTCGAAGATCGCGCCGACCCGCACGGCGCCGCCCATGATCCGGTGGGCCCCGACCGCGGAGAGTCCCGCCGAGGCGATGCAGCCGCACTGCGAGCAGTCAGGGTTGCCGCCGAACTGACACGGCGTGATGCGATGTTCGAAATCGGCGGAAATGCAGGACGTCGTCTGCGCGAAGATGCAGTCCTCGGGGCCGTCGGGCGGCGTCGCGTACTGCTTGATCAGCCCCTCGGGCATCGCGATCTTCTTGTATTTGCTGCGCAGCGACATCAGCGCCGCGACGACCCGCTCGCGATCGTGCGGCGTCAGGATTTCGGGGGAGACTTCGCCGATCTGCGGCGTGTAGAGGCTGAACCAGAGCTGGCGCACCTGTGGATTGGCGGACCAGAGGCGCGCGAATTCCTCGAGGTAGCCGTCTCGCTGCACCTGCTGCCTCGTCACCGTGCAGTGCACCGTGATCCGGTGTCCGACGATGTGCTTCTGGATGCGCTCGTAGGTTGCCGGCGTGCGCCGGGCGTCGTGTTCGGGCTGCAGTCCGTCGATCGAGACGCAGATCTGCAGGCGCGGAATCTTCGCCCACTGCTGCGGGATGGGCCGCACCGCGCTCGTCACCACCTGCGTGTAGGTGCCGCGCTCGGCCAGCCTGGGCAGGATCACGTCCAACTCGCGGAACCGCACCAGCGGCTCGCCGCCGACGATCGACACGTGAATCGGATTCTCAGCCTCGACGATCGCGAGCACGCGATCGATCAGTTCCTGTCCCTTGTAATCGGTTACCTGGCGCAGGGTGACGTCGCCGCCGAGGTGTTCGTCGCCGTAGGCGTAACAGCCCGGGCAACGCAGCGGACATTCGCGCGTGATTTCAATCGACAGGGACGGACGGTAGCCGCGAAGGATCTTCCCCCATGCTGTGATGATGCCTTCCATCGGGCGACGATCTTATCATCGCGCCCGCGTCGCGCGGAACTACTCGCGCTTGAGCGTGATGCTGCCGTTCACGCTTTCGAGGAACAGCGAGCGGCCGCCGCCGCCGATGGTTCCTTCGAGCCGGCGCCGCGAAATGCGTCCGGTCACCGTGAGCGGAAAGTCGGTGTTGATGTCGCCGTTCACCGTCGACGCCCGCACGTCGGTGCTGAGCGACTGCGGCAGCGTGAGGGTGATGCCGCCGTTCACGGTCGACATCTCCAGCGTGTCCGACCAGTCGGCGCGCCCCATTTCGCCGCGGATCGATCCGTTCACCGTCGACGCGCGACCGATGCCGGTGGTCGAAAAGCTGATCGAGCCGTTGACCGTCGAGAGATCGACGTCACCGTTGAGCCGGAGCGCGTCCACTTCGCCGTTCACGGTCTTGCCGATGAACGCCACGCCGGCGGGCACGCGCACCGTGAACTTCACCGTGACGTCGTTGTTCTGCACGTTCATCCGGCCGCCCTTGCCGGGCGCGCATTCGTTCGGCTGGCGCTCTCTCGTTGAGGGATAGACCGCGCAGATGGTCACGCCGTCGGCGTGCGGCACCACCTCGATGCGGACGTCGTCCGGATTGTCGCGGCGCGCCTGTTTCTCGGCGACGACTTCGACCTCGTTGCTGCCGGAAGGTTCCGCCCGAACGTTGCCGTTCACCCCTTTGATTTCAATCGACCGTCCCTGCGCGACGGCCCCATGCCAGCGGAAATCCTGAGCCCAGGCCGCAGGTGCGTTCAAGACCAGCGCGACGAGGACGACAAACAGCAGCTGCACTCGTGTTTTCATGTCCGCTTAGACGGAGCCGGCGGACGCGAAGGTTGCCACGCTGCTAAGGCCGAGCTAACCCCTTTTATTTCAGGTTGATCCGGGTGAGCGGGTCGTGCTTCAATGGATCTACACAGTCCGATCTGAACTTGGCTGCAGCCTTGGCCGGTGCAAAGGCGAGGCGGATGCTTTGGCTGTCCGCCTGTTGTTGAATCAGAACCTCTTGATCGAAAAGCGGCGTTCACGCATAGCGGGTTGGGGCGTCTTTGCGACTCAACCCATTCCCAAGAACAAACGAATCATCGACTACGCGGGGGAGAAGATCTCCAATCGCGAGAGCCTGAAGCGCGAGGCGCGTTACCTGAAAAAGGGGCACATCTGGTGCTTCAAGCTCAATCGTCTCTACGTCCGCGACGCCGCGGTCAACGGCAACATCGCGCGCTACATCAATCACTCGTGCACGCCGAATTGCTACACGCAGGTCGTGGGTGACACGATCTGGATCCGCGCGGCGCGGAACATCCGCAAGGGTGAAGAGCTCACCTACGACTACTCTACAGAGGGCGATGGCAACATCCAGTGCAAGTGCCGGCCGGGATGCCAGACGAAGTTCTGAGCTGGCGATTTACCTTCACGGCTTCGCCTCTTCCAGCCAATCGGGCAAGGCGACCTACCTTGGTCAGCGCTTCCGCGAACGCGGCGTCGAGTTCCTCAGTCCCGACCTGAACCTGCCCGACTTCACGACCCTGACCGTCACGCGCATGCTCGAGCGGACGCATGCCCTCATCGACGGACGTGACAACGTGACGCTCATTGGATCGAGCCTCGGCGGGTTCGTCGCGGTCCATGCCGCGGCGCGATGGCCGCAGCACGTGCAGCGCCTGGTCTTGATGGCGCCGGCGCTCGACTTTTCCGATGACGGTTTGAGCGGCCCCGGCGGCGCGAGCGTGAAGCAGTGGAAAGCCGCAGGGCAGTTGATGGTCTTTCACTTCGGATACGGCCGCATGCTCCCCGTGCATTATGGGCTCTACGAAGACGCACGGCGCTACAACGCGATGGATGCCGATCTGAGGATGCCGGTCCTGGTGTTTCAGGGGCGCCGCGACACGGCGGTCAACCCGCGAACGGTCGAACGCTGGTCCGCCGCCAGGCCAAACGTCGAGCTCCACATGCTCGACGACGAGCATCAACTGACCGCGTCGCTGCCGTACATCTGGGCGCGGCTTGAGCGATTTGGAAATCGGGAATCGCCATGACGTCGATATCGCCGCGTTTCCACATCGCTGCGCGTCTACAGCTTCAAATCACCAGCAAATTCCCCGATAGTCGCCTTTGATCTGCGCGCGCGGTGTCTTCACCCGCACCAGATCGAGGATGATCTGGTCGTCGCGCGTGCGGGTCAGCGCCTCCGAGAACTCGGGCGACAGGTTGCCGACGACGACGACCTCGGATTTCTCGAGCAGCTCGTCGAGATTCTCGGTGAGCAGCGACGACAGGTGCGGGATCTGCCGGTTGATGTAGTCCTTGTTGGCGCCGACCAGCCGCGCGATCGAGACGTTCCGGTCGTAGATGCAGAGCGAGTAGCCCTTGCCGAGGAGCGCCTCGGCGAGAATGACGATCGGACTCTCACGCAGATCGTCTGTCCCGGCTTTGAACGAGAAGCCGAGCAAACCGATACGCTTCTTGCCGGTGTCGACGATTTCGTCGATGGCGTGCTGAATCTGCAGCTGGTTGCTGGCAAGGATCGACTGGATGACCGGCATGTCGAGGTCGACTTCCTTGGCGCGATACTGCAGCGCGCGCACGTCCTTGGGCAGGCACGAGCCGCCGAACGCGAAGCCGGGCTTCATGTAATAGGACGACAGGTTCAGCTTTTCGTCCTTGCAGAAAATCGACATCACTTCGTGGCTGTCGATGCCGATCCGCTTGCAGACGTTGCCGATCTCGTTGGCGAAGGTGACCTTGAGCGCGTGCCAGGTGTTGCTGGCGTATTTCATCATTTCGGCCGTCCGGATCGAGGTCGTCTCGAGCGGCGCTTCGACCCGGGCGTAGAGCGCTTTGGTCGGATTCGCATCGGACTGGTAGTTATGTCCGACCAGGGTCAGCGGCGGATTGCGGAAATCGTGAATCGCCGTGCCCTCACGCAGAAATTCCGGGTTGACGGTGACGCCGAAGCCGACGCCGTACTTCTTGCCCGACTCGCGTTCGAGCGCCGGAATCACGACCTCGTGCGTCGTCCCCGGCAGCACGGTGCTGCGGACGACGACCACGTGATAGGCATCCTTGTCTTTCAGCGCCGCGCCGATCTGCTCGGCGACGCGCTCGAGGTAGGTGAGGTCGAGGCTGCCGTTCTTGCGGCTCGGAGTGCCGACGCAGATCAGCGAGATTTCAGACTCCCGTACCGCTTCCGCGGTGCTGGTGGTCGCTCTGAGCCGGCCGTTCGCCGTATTCACCTCGATCAACTCGTCGAGCCCCTTCTCGACGATCGGACTCCGCCCCTCGTTGAGGCTCTGCACCTTCGACGGGGCGACGTCGACGCCGATCACGTTGTGGCCGTCCTCGGCGAAGCAGGCGGCCGACACGCTCCCGACGTAACCCAGACCAAACACTGAAACGTTCATTCTGTTCCTCCGCTTGGCGGGGCCCCTGTGATCTCCCCACCTCGCTGCGCGTTGGCGGCGCCGCTTCGCGGCGATTCCCGCCGCCCTTCCGGCGCGGCCGCTGTGTTGTTGCTCACGCGATTGCCCGCTCGCGCCCGGCGACACCGGCGGCTCTCAGTAATGCATCCTCGAAATCGCTGGCGACGGCCGCCCAGTCGTAGCGCTCGACGACGAGACGGCGCGCGGCAGTTTCGATCGCGCGCCGCGCTTCGCCATCGCGCATCAGGTGGACGACAGCGTGCGCGAAACGAGACGGTTCGTCGGCAATGTCGATGTCGCGGCCGGTAGTCACCGGCAGCCCTTCGGCGCCAACGGTCGTCGACACCACTGCCTTCGCCATCGACATCGCCTCGAAGATCTTCAGGCGCGTGCCGCCGCCGATCCGAAGCGGGACGATGTAGACGGAACCGCGCGCGATGTGCGGGCGTACGTCTTCGACGCGGCCGGTAACCTCGACGCCGGGAAGCTCCGCCAGCTTGCGCACCGCCGGAGTGGGCGCGCGTCCGATGATGCTGAGCGTCGCGTCCGGCTCGGCCTGGCGAATCTTCGGCAGGATCTCGCGGCAGAAGTACGTCATGCCGTCTTCATTCGGCAGCCAATCCATCGAACCGGTGAACACCATGTGCGCGCGGAGCGGCGGCTCGATCGACGGGGTGAAGTAGCTGGTATCCACGCCGGTCTGGACGACGTGCACCGGCACCTTGAGACTGCCGGGATAAAGGCGCTCGAAGGTGCGGCCGTCAGCCTCCGAGACGGCCAGCACGAGATCGAAGCGACGCAGCGCCGCCCCTTCGAAACGGAGCATGCGTCGCCACTGCTGACCGAGCAGGCGTTTGACGATGGGATTGGTCGCCTGTTCGGCGTGCCGGCGCCAGATCTCCGCTTCGACATTGTGCGTGAACACGATCGACGGGCACGGCATGCGATCGGGCATGTTCACGATCGGCGGCAGAAAATCACACACGACCGCGTCGAACCGCTCCCGAGTCAGCAGGGACTCCAGCTTCGCGCGGTAGGCGGCGGATCGATATTTCGCGACCGCGTACGGCGCCGGATCGACCAGGTAACGGGC
>JBKPSE010000245.1:0-4576 GCA_046765855.1 Acidobacteriota bacterium
TCCGATCCGCGACGGCGCGGAGAAACGGCGGATTTTCGCGCTGCGCCACTTCGTCGAGCCGGGCGTTGAGCATCGCAGCAAATAACTGATCGAGCATGATCGCGCGATAGCCGCCAACCGATCCCTGGTCTCGTGCGGGCCGCAGATCGCTGAACAGCACCGCGGTGGCGGTGATTTCCTTGTCGGTCACCACGGTGTAGCGCGTGCCGGGATGCTCGGGAACGTCGAAAGCGGGACGCGGGCGCTCCCCGACGGGATTGGTGAGCGGCGCGAAGTGCTCCTTGATCATTCGCACGACAGCGTCGGGATCGACGTCGCCGACGACGATCACCGCCATGAGATTCGGCCGATACCAGTCGCGATAGAAACGCGTCAGCGCGTCGCGCGTGGCGCGCTCGATGATCTCCGGCTTTCCGATCGGGCGCCGCTCGGCGTATCGCGATCCCTCCAGCTGCACGCGGCGAATCTTGTCCGCCGTCCGCTCCCCCGCGCCCAGATTCATCCGCCATTCGGACAGGACGATGGCGCGTTCGCGCTCGATGCCGTCCTGATCGAACGTCGCGCCCTGCGCCCAGTCCTCGAGCACGAGAAGCGCGCGATCGAGCGCCCCCGGCGTATCCGTCGGCACACGCAGCGTGTATTGCGTGTCGTCGAAGCTGGTCGCGGCGTTGGCGTCAGCGCCGATGCTCAGGCCGAGCGAAGCGAGAAACGCGGTGAGGCTCTGTTTGGGAAAATGCTTCGTACCCTCGAATTCCATGTGCTCGACGAAGTGCGCGAGGCCGAGCTGGTCCTCGTCCTCCAGGACCGATCCCGCTTTGACGACCAGTCTGAGCTCCGCGCGCTTCGCCGGCTTTGCGTTCGGCCTGACGTAGTAGCGGAGGCCGTTGGGCAGCGTGCCGACGACCACCTCGGGATCCACCGGCATCGACTGCGACAGCGCGTACGAGGCGACGGATGCAGCGGAGGTTTCGCGCCCGGCCGGCGCCTGGGCGAATGCGCTGGTGCTGAGGACGAAGAGTAGAAACGTGCAGCAAGCCGCACGAAAGCGTGCCAGGGTCATGAATCATCTTAAGGCGCAAACCGCTTCGCGCTGCCAGGTGCTGCCCGCTCCGGGCTGCGGCTGCCCCATTCGGGGGTTCGAGCTTCTTCGCGCATGCAGCGGCTGCCGTTCGGCCTCAGGCCTGCCGCCGGCGAGGCTCAGCGCCAGCAAGCACGCCGGCAGCCCGCCTGGGATTGAACAGTAGACGTTCTACTCTCGTCAGAGTAGGATGCCTACTGTCATGCCGCCGAAACGAGTGGACGAGCGCCGCGCGCTCCTGCAGGGGACTCTGGACATGCTGATCCTTCGCACGCTATTGTTCGGCCCCGTCCACGGGCACGGCATCGCCAAGCACATCCAGCGCACCACCGACGAGGTGCTCAAGCTCGAACACGGTTCTCTCTATCCGGCGCTCCATCGCCTGATGCAGCGCGGCTGGATCACGGCGAAATGGGAGACGCTGCCGCCGGTGAAGCGCGAGTGCCGCTACTACCGCCTGACGCCGCTCGGGCGCAAGCAGCTCGCGCGCGAGGAATCGCGCTGGAACCGATTGGCAAAGGCAATCGCGGCGGTGATGAGCGCCGCGCGCACGGGCGATGCGTAAAAAGGATCCGCCGCCTGACGCGATTCCGCCGGACCGCCTTCGCGGCGGGGACGGCGATCAGACAATCCGAAGACAGTCCGATCTCGACAGAGAGCTGCAGATCGATCTCGAGCTCGAGGCCGAGGAGTTGCGCGAGCGCGGACTGACCGAGCGCGAGGCGGCGTATGCGGCCAGGCGGGAATTGGGCAACGCTACCTTGATCAAAGAGGAGATTCACGACATGTCGCCATGGGCACGGTTCGAGGCGCTCGGACAGGACATCCGCTATGGCCTGCGCATGCTGCGGCGCGCGCCCGGGTTCAGCTTCATCTCGATCCTCACGCTGGCGCTGGGTATCGGCGCCTGCACCGCGATCTTCAGCATCGTCCATGCGGTGCTGCTGCGGCCGCTTCCCTACAAAGATCCGTCGCGGCTGGTGCTGATCTGGTCGGAATTGCGAGTGCGACACGTACCAGACTTTCCGTTCCCGGTGCCCGACGTGAAGGATCTGCGCAACGAAACCAAGACGCTGCAGAGCGTGGCCGGCCTCTTTCCGCCCGGACGGACGACGATTGGCGGCGGCGCAGGACAAGCGCCCGAACAGGTACGCGTGCTCGCGGCGACCACCAACCTGCTGTCGGTGCTCGGCGTCCGCGTCGAGATGGGACGCGACTTCACCGAGGCGGACGGCACGCCGCTGCCGCCACCGCCGCCGCAACCGCAGGCGGTGCCCGGCGCAGCGCCGGCCGCAGCCGCGACGCCGCCCCTGCCACCTCCGCCGGTGACGGCGATCATCACGCATGAATTCTGGGAGCGCAAATACGGCGGCGATCCGTCGGTGGTCGGCCGCATCATCGAATTCGGCAACGGCCGCGCGCAGATCGTCGGCGTCCTCGCCCCGGGGTTTCAGCTGCTGATGCCGCCGCGCACCGGCATCGATCCGCAGGTCGACATGGTCACCGCACTGCGCCTGAACTTCGATACCGCGGCGCGCAATGCGGGCGCGCTGCGCGTGATCGCGCGCCTCAAAGACGGGGTGCGGCTCGAAGCGGCGCAGGTGGACGCGGAAGCCATCGCCGCGACGATGCGCGAGCGCTATGCGCCGAAGAAGACGGCGGACGTCCACTGGCGTGTCGTGCCGATGCACGCCGATTTGGTGAACGAAGTGCGCCCGTCGATCCTGGCGCTGTTCGGCGCGGTGATCTTCGTCCTGCTGATCGCGTGCGCCAACGTCGCCAACCTGCTCGCCGTCCGCGCCGCCGCGCGCCATCGCGAGCTGGTGATCCGCGCGGCGATTGGCGGCACGCGCGGTCGATTGATCCGCCAGCTGCTCACCGAAACGCTGCTGCTGGCCGGCATCGGCGCCGCGCTCGGGCTCGCGCTGGCGGTCGTCGGGATGCGAATCATGTTGAAGATGGCGCCGGCGAAGCTGCCGCTGATCGGTTCGATCGGCATCAGCCCGACCGTCCTGGCGTTCACGATCGTGACGGCGCTGCTCACCGCGATCGTCTGCGGCGTCCTGCCGGCGCTGCGCGCGTCCCGGCCGCAGATCGTCGACGCGCTGCGCACGTCGCAGGGCTCGACGGGCCTGCGGTCCGGCCGCATGGTGCGCAACGCGGTGGTCGTTGTCGAGGTCGCGCTGTCGTTCGTGCTCCTGGTCGGATCGGGGCTGATGCTGCGCAGCTTCGTCGCCATCATGCGCGTCGATCCGGGGTACGACCCGAGCCACATCCTGACGTTCACACTGCAGGCGCGCGGCATCAATAGTCAGCAGCAGTTCCTGACGTTCGTGCAGACGGCGCGCGAACGGGTCCGCGCCGTGCCCGGCGTCGAATCGGTCAGCGCGGCGACGCCCGTGCCGCTCGACGGCGGCACACAGAACATTCCATGGGCCCCCGAAGCGACGGGCGCGAGCGATCCGAGCGCTTTCCGGCAGGCGAACTTTCACATCGTGTCGCCGAATTACTTCGAAACGCTGAAAACGCCGCTGCTCGAAGGGCGGACGTTCAACGAGGACGACAACAAGCCGAACGCTCCCTTGCGCCTGGTGATCGACGACAAGCTCGCGGCGATCGCGTTTCCCGGGCGCTCGGCGGTCGGCCAGCGCATGCTCGTCCGCAACCTGCGGCCGCAGGGTCCCAGCGCGCCGCAGAACGTCGCCGGCGAAGTCATCGGCGTCGTCCGACATCAACGCCACGAATCGATGGCGGTCGAGGGGCGCGAGGCGATGTTCTTCGTCGATGCCGCGTTCGGCGGCGCGGCGAATCGCTGGGTCGTGCGCACGCAGGGCCCGCCGCAAGCGCTGGGCCCGTCGATCCGCGCGGCCATTGCGGAGGCGGACCCGCGCGCGACGGTGCTGGAAATGCAGCCGATGACCGCGTTCGTCGAGAAGTCGATGGCGCCCGTCCGCTTCTCGGTGATCCTGATCAGCATCTTCGCGGCCGTTGCCGTCGTCCTCGCCATCGTCGGCCTTTACGGCGTGCTCTCGACCGTCGTCCGCCAGCGTACCGCCGAGATCGGCGTGCGGATGGCGTTCGGCGCGACGCACGCGAACATCCTGCGCCTGGTGGTCGGGGAGGGACTGCGACTGAGCGCGGTCGGCGTGGCTGCCGGCCTCGCGGCCGCGTTCGCGATCACCGGCGTGATGCGGTCGATGCTGGTCGGTGTGAAGCCGACCGATCCGCTGACGTTCGCGACGATCACGGCGCTGTTCCTGACGATCAGCGCGGTGGCCGCATGGGTCCCGGCCCGCCGCGCGGCAAGGCTCGCGCCGACTATCGCGCTCCGCGAGGAGTAGCAGCCCCCGGAGCCCGCCCGGGGGGTCAGGTCTGCAAAACGGCACTATCCGGGGGTCAGGTCTGCAAAATCGCCCGCCCGGGGTCAGGTCTGCAAAATCGCCCGCCCGGGGTCAGGTCTGCAAAACGGCACTTGAGCGTGCCAGGTCATCCCAGATC
>JBKPSE010000246.1:0-3763 GCA_046765855.1 Acidobacteriota bacterium
CGCTCGGACGGATCGAGTCGACGGAACAGTTCAACAACATCGTCATCGCCAGCGCCGGGGCGACGCCGATCCGGTTGCGCGACGTCGCGACGGTCGAGGACACCACGGCGGAAGCGCGGACGGCGGCGTTCTTCGATGGCCAGCGCACGCTGGTCATGGACGTGCGCCGTCAGTCCGGCCAGAACACGGTTCAAATCGTCGAAGCGGTTCGGGCCAAGCTGGATCAGCTGCGCCGCGCGCTGCCGCCGGAAGTGAAGGTCACCGTCACCCGCGACGACTCGCAGTTCATCCGCGCGTCGATTGCGTCGCTCGAGGAGCACCTGCTGCTCGGCAGCCTGCTGGCGAGCCTGGTCATCATGGTGTTCATCCGGAACATCCGGGTGGTGTTCGTGGCGTCGCTGGCGATTCCGGCGTCGCTCATCGCCAGCTTTGCGCTGATCAGGGCCGCCGGCTTCACGCTGAACAGCATGACGCTGCTCGGCCTGACCCTCGCGGTGGGCATCGTGATTGACGATGCGATTGTCGTGCTGGAGAACATCTTCCGGCACATGGAGGAAGAGGGCGCCGCGCCGTTTCAGGCCGCGATCAACGGCACCAAGGAAGTGACCCTGGCGGTCGTGGCGACGTCGGTGTCGTTGATCGTCATCTTCCTCCCGGTCGCCTTCATGACCGGCTACACGCAGCGCTTCATCTATCCATTCGGCTTCACGATGGCCTTCGCGGTCATGGTCTCGCTGATCGTGAGTCTGACGCTGACGCCGATGTTGAGCGCGCGGGTGGTTCGCACCGACGGACGAATCCACCGTCATGGCGAAGGGTTTCTGGGACGCCTCGACGCCGCCTACCGCCGCTCGCTCGTCTGGGCGCTCAATCATCGCGGGCTGGTGGTCGCGGCCAGCGTGCTGGTGTTCGCGTCGAGCTTCGTCTTGAGCCGCGTGATCGGCCGCTCGTTCCTGCCCAACGAAGACATGGGGGAGTTTCAGCTGGTGATCGACACGCCGGAGGGCACGTCGCTTCAAGGGATGGAGAAGACCGTTCTCTCGTTGACGCCTCAGCTGCTGGCGGTGGACGGCATCGCGCACGTGATGCCGACGATTTTCGAACGCGTCAATCACTCGCACATCCTGATCACCCTCAAACCGCTTGGCGATCGCAAGCGCTCGCAGGAGCAGGTGGCGGCCGATGTACGCCAGATCATGGCGGCGCACCCCGCCTACAAGCCGACAATCGTCATGCGCACCCCGATTGGCGGCGGCGAGTCGGCCTCGTATCCGATTCAGGTCAACCTGACCGGTCCCGACCTGCGGCAGCTCTCCGGCTACGCCTTGTCACTGCTGAAGGACGTGCAGGGGATGCCGTACATCAGCGACTCCAAGGCAGTGGTGAACCTCTCGAATCCTGAATTGCGTGTGGCAGTCGATCGTCAGCGCGCCGCCGACCTTGGTGTGCGCATCAGCGATCTGGCGCGCGCTCTGCGCCTGATGGTCAGCGGCGAGGACGAAATCTCGAGCTACCGTGAAAAAGGGGAACGCTATCCGGTCACGATTCGCGTGCGCGAGGACCAGCGCTCCGACATGCACGCGATCGGCGGGCTGATGGTTCCATCGACGCGGGGCGAGCCGGTTCGCGTCGACAACGTCGCCTCGATCGAGCGCGGCTTCGGCCCGACGATCATCCAGCGATTCAATCGCCAGTTCTCGATGGCGATCTTCGCCGACATCAAGCCGGGGCAGCCACTCGATCAGGCGCTGAAGGCGATCGGCACGCGCGCCCGCGCTCTGAATCTGCCGCCGGGCTATGCGTTCAAGTTCAGCGGACAGTCGAAGCTGCTCGACGAGACGACGAACAACATGATCCTGGCGCTGGCGCTGGCGAGCATCTTCATCTACATCGTGCTGGCGATGCAGTTCGAGAGCTTCGTGCAGCCGCTCGTGATCATGACGGTGTTGCCGCTGTCGGTTCCGTTCGCGCTGCTCACGCTGTGGATGACCGGGCGCGTGCTCAACCTGTGGTCGGCGCTCGGCGTGCTGCTGCTGCTCGGGATCGTCAAGAAGAACTCCATCCTGCAGGTGGATTACACCAACGTGCTGCGCCGGCAGGGCCTGCCGCTGCGCGATGCGCTGATTCAGGCGTCCGAGACGCGGCTGCGGCCGATCCTCATGACGACAGCGGCAATCGTCGCCGGCCTGATTCCGACCGCGCTGGGCGTCGGCGCCGGCGCGGCGCAGCGCGCCGACATTGCCGTCACGATCGTCGGCGGGCAGTCGTTGTGTCTGTTCCTGACGCTGCTGCTCGTCCCGGTGAGCTATTCGCTCGCCGAGGAAGGGCTCGAGCGCGCGAAGCATTTCTGGCGCGCGAGAAGGACCGGCGTGGCGGAAACGTCGGCGTAGCCGTTTTTCGGCAACGCCGCTGATTAGGTCTTTGGGTAGCTCCCGGCTTTCGCCGGGAGATCCACTTCAGAACGGATACATCCGTCGCTCGACCGCGGCGTCGGCCAGCTGCCGCCGCAGCGCAACCGTGTTGATCGGCGTCACCTTGAGCAGCCGGCGCAGCGCGGCGAGCAGCGTACGCAGGGTATCGCCGTCGCTCATCGCGGCCAGCGCCGTCTTTGCGGATGCTTCGACACGAACGGCGGCGTCATTGATGTAGACGCGCGCGGCCGCTTCGTGGAGGCCGCCGCTTTGCGCGGCGCGCAACAGGGCGCTCTCCGACGCGAACACGTCGATGATGATGTCGGCTGCGGCGGTCAGGACCTCCTGCTCGTCCGCCATCCTCTCGCCATAGGTCTGCATCGCCGTGCCGAGCACCATCAACGCGATCTTCTTCATCGCGGCAACCGCTCGGCGCTCGGCGTCGAGCGGCACGTCACTGGGCGGGTCGAACGAGGGGGGCGCCAGGATTTCGTCCATGAGGCGCTTCGCCGCGGCGATGAGAGGCAGGCCGCCCTTGAGCGCGCGGCGCGCGAGCATGCCCGGGATGAGCAGGCGATTGATCTCGTTGGTGCCCTCGAAGATGCGGTTGACGCGCGCGTCGCGATAGTGGCGTTCCGCGGGGTAATCGCGGACGAAGCCGTTGCCGCCGTGGATCTGCACGTTCTCGTCGAGAATGAAGTCGACCGCCTCGCTGCTAGCCACCTTCAGGATTGACGCTTCGATCGCGAATTCCTCCAGCGCCGCGAGCACCTGCTGCGCGCCGTGGTCCTCCTGCAGCATCGTGTCAATCAGCCCCGCGGTCCGATAGAGCATTGCTTCGACCGCGTACTGGCGCGCGATCATCTCGCCGAGCTTATGCTTGATGGCGCCGAAAGACGCGATCGGCTTGCCGAACTGCTTCCGCTGCGCCGCGTAGCGCGTCGCCTCTTGAATCGCCAGGCGCGCGCCCCCGCCGCACATCGCACCGAGTTTGAGCCGGCCGTAGTTGAGCGTGTTGAACGCGATCTTGTGTCCTTTACCGATTTCGCCGAGAAGATTCTCGGCGGGCACTTTCGCGTCCTGCAGGATCAACGGTGTGGTCGATGAGCCGAGCAGTCCCAGCTTGTGCTCTTCCTTGCCGCTGCTCACGCCGGGGAATCCGCGCTCGACAATGAACGCGCTGAACGCCTCGCCATCGACTTTGGCGAAGACAATGAACACGTCGGCGAAGCCGCCATTCGTGATCCACATCTTCTCGCCGCTCAGCACGAAGCTGCCGTCCGTCTGCTTCGTCGCCCGCGCCCGCGCCCCGAGCGCGTCCGAACCGGAGCCGGATTCGCTCAGCGCATACG
>JBKPSE010000247.1:0-3945 GCA_046765855.1 Acidobacteriota bacterium
GGAAGCCGACCCCGATCTGCGAGCGCTGGCGCTGGCCGACTCCGTCGCCGTCGATCCGCACAAGTGGCTGTACTCGCCGCTCGAGGCCGGCTGCGCGCTCGTGCGCCGCGCCGAGGATCTGCGCGCCGCATTCGCCTACCATCCGCCCTACTATCACTTTGGTGTTCAGGCGACCAACTTCGTCGATTTTGGACCGCAGAACTCTCGCGGATTCCGCGCGCTGAAGGTGTGGCTCGCGCTCGCCCACGCCGGACGCGCGGGTTACGAGCAGTCGATCCGCGATGACATCGCGCTTGCCGCGCGCCTGCGCGACAACGTCTCGGCGCATCCGCAGCTCGAGCCGTGCACGTGCGTCCTGAGCATCACCACGTTCCGTTACGTGCCACAGGATCTGCGCCGCTCGGCCGGCGATTCTGCGACGGAAGCGTATCTGAACAGACTGAACCAGGCGATCCTCGATCGCATCCAGCGCGAGGGTCACGCGTTCGTCTCGAACGCCGTGATTGGCGGCCGCTACGTGCTGCGGGCGTGCATCGTGAACTTCAACACGCAGCATTCCGACGTCGATGCGCTTCCCGGCATTGTCGCGCGTCTCGGCGAGGCGCTCGACGCTGAACTGCGAGCCGTGCCGGCGTGAGCTTCAAGCGCGCGCTCGGGCCGTTCGACGCCACGATGGTGGTGATCGGAGGGATCATCGGCGCGGGCATCTTCGTCACTCCTTATATCGTCGCGCAGCGGCTCGACACGCCGCTTCTCGTCCTCGGCGCCTGGGTCGCGGGCGGCGCCATCGCGCTGGCAGGCGCGTTTTCCTATGCCGAGCTCGGCGCGATGTTTCCGCGGGCGGGCGGCCAGTACGTGTATCTGCGCGACGGGCTGCATCCGCTTGCCGGGTTTCTCTACGGCTGGGCGCTCCTGCTGGTGATTGAGACCGGCGCGATTGCCGCGGTGGCGATTACGTTTTCGACCTATGCGCTGCATCTGGCGGGCGCGCCGGATTCCGCCATTGTGCCAGTCGCCATCGGCGCGATCGTGCTGCTCTCGGCCGTCAACTACGTCGGCGTCAAGCCGGGAAGCCGCGTGCTCAATGTGTTCGTCGTGCTGAAGGTGGCGGCGCTGACGGTGCTCGTCGGCGGTGCGGCGATGTTCGCGGGCAGCCATCCAGGCTGGTTGAGCGACTCGCGCGCCGTGACAACCTCTTCATCGACGATCGTCGCATTCGGCGCGGCGATGGTGCCGGTGCTGTTTTCGTACGGCGGCTGGCAGAACGCCAACTACATCGGCGAAGAGATTGAGGATGCCAACCGTAATCTGCCGTTCGCCCTCGTCGCCGGCACCATCGGCGTTGTCCTGATTTACGTCGCGGTCAACATCGTATTCCTGCGGGCCATGGGTCTGACCGGCTTGGCGTCGACGACCGCTCCAGCGGCCGACGCCGCCCGGCGGATGTTCGGCGGCGCTGGCGATCTATTCATGAGCGCGGCGATCGCGATCTCGACGTTCGGCATGCTCGACCTGATGATGCTCGCGCCGACGCGGGTCTATTACGCGATGGCCGCGGATCGCTTGTTCATTCCGGCGCTGGCGCGCTTGCATCCGCGGTTCGGCACACCTGGCCTCGCCATCATCGTGCAATCCGTGTGGGCCTGTGTCCTCGCGCTCACCGGATCCTACGAGCAGCTCGCCAACTATGTCGTGTTCGCCGACTGGATCTTCTTCGGCCTGACGGTGCTGACCGTCCTCACGTTCCGCCGCTCGCTGCCGCTGTCACGGCGTGATCCGTCCACGTTTCGCGCTCGCGGTTATCCACTCGTGCAGGTCGCGTTCGTAATCGTCGCCGCCGCCGTCGTCGCCAGCACGGTCGGTGCCGCCCCCGCCGCCGCGGCCAAAGGTGCGGCGCTCATCGCGCTCGGCATCCCCGTCTACTACTGGTATGCGCGTTCGAAGCGCCGCCGCGGCGAAGTAGACTGAGGCTCATGGCCTCGCTGCGTTACCACGCCCCCTACATGGAGTGGGCGAAGACCCGTCCTGTTCCAGAGATCGACCTCGCCGGCAGTAACATCCTCGCCTGTTCGCTCGACGATCTGCCGGGCGCGGCGGAGGCCCTCTCGTTGTCCGGCGCCAACGACAACGGTTATCGGCCGCTGACCGAAGCGATCGGCGCGCGCTACAAGGTCGATCCGGATCGCGTCACCACCGCGGGCGGCACGTCCGGCGCCAACTTCCTCGTCCTCGCGGCGCTGCTCGAGCCGGGGGACGACGTGCTCGTCGAGCGGCCGGGGTACGATCCGCTGCTCGGCGCGGCGCGAATGCTCGGCGCGCGGACTGTGCGCTTCGAGCGGACGTTCGAGCAGGGCTATGCGCTCGACCCCGATCGCGTGCGCGCAGCGATGACGCCGCGCACGAAAGTGATCGTGATCACGACGCCGCACAATCCCACCGGAGCCGCGGTAGATCCCGCGGCGCTGGACGAAGTCGGACGTATCGCCGAGCGCGCGGGTGCGCACGTGCTGGTCGACGAAGTCTACAAGGACGTCACCGCGGACTCCTCTCCTCCTGCCGCGGCGCGCGGGGATGTCTTCATCACGACGAGCAGTCTGACCAAATCCTACGGTTTGTCATCGCTGCGTGCAGGATGGACGATCGCGGCGCCCGCCGTGTCTTACCGTATTCGCCGCGCCCGCGACGTCGTCGACGGCACTGGGTCGATCGTCGCCGAGCGCCTGGCGGTGCTCGCGTTCGAGCGCCTCGACGCGCTGCACGCGCGCGCCACCGCCCTGCTCGCGCGCAACAAGGCGGTGGTCGAGGCTTTCCTGGCTTCTCAGCCGCAGCTCGAGTGGGCGGCGTCCACGGGCACGATCGTCTTGCCACGCATCCGTGGTGTCGCCGATGCGGCGCCGTTCATCGACCGCGTCATGCGCGAGCAGCGCGTCGCGCTCGGCCCCGGCGCGTTCTTCGAGGCGCCGGCACACTTCCGGCTTGGCTATGGCGGCGACACCGCCCGCCTCCGCGACGGCCTCGCGCGCGTCACCGCCGCGCTCCCCGCCGTCCCCGCCGTCCCCGGGGTCCCCGGGGTCCCCGGGGTCAGGTCTGCAAAATGACCCTTCCCGGGGTCAGGTCTGCAAAACGGACCTTCCGGGGTCAGGTCTGGAAGCGGTCTGAGCCCATTTATTGGGCGACCACCGACTTGACCGGACACCTGGCACCTTCAACCGCGGATCTACAGACCTGACCCCGAACCGGCCCTTTCACAGACCTGACCCTCGGGACACCTGGCACCTTCAACGGCAGATCTGTAGACCTGACCCCCGGACCGGCCGTTTTACAGACCTGACCCCAGGGGACCCGGGGATCCCAGGGGATCCCGGGGAGCTGCTACGGTCAGGGTCTCGCCGAAATCGAGGACGCGGAACGCGTCGGGACTGACGCCCTGCTCGACGCGGGCGCGGTCGAGGGCGCGCAGCGGTTCATCGATCGCCTCGTCGGTCAGCTGGAACGTGCCGAAGTGCATGCCGATGCTGACGCGGGCGCGAACGTCGCGATGCGCGCGGACCGCTTCATCCGGGTTCATATGCGCCGGCGCCATGAACCAGCGCGGCTCATAGGCGCCAATCGGGATGAGCGCCACGTCGATATCCGGACAACGCCCGCCGATTTCGGCGAACTGCGGCGAATAGCCCGAGTCACCGGCGAAATAGATCGTCACGCCATCGACCCGGACGATGAAGCCGCACCACAAGGTCTTGTTGCGATCCCACGGCGTGCGCGCCGAAAAATGCTGCGCCGGCACGCAGATGATCTCGGCGTCACCGACGCGGGCGCGCTGCCACCAGTCCAACTCCGTCGCACCCTCGCGCGACGTCCCTTCGAGATACCGCCCGACGCCCAGTGTCGTGACGACCGGCGTGCCTTCGAACAGCGCCAGCGACGAGGGCTGCAGGTGATCGT
>JBKPSE010000248.1:0-3334 GCA_046765855.1 Acidobacteriota bacterium
ACCGCGCGCGCCAAACAGCGGCCGGGGTCACTCTCGGGCGGGCACCAGCAGCTCGTCGCCATCGCGCGAGCCATCGCCGGCCAGCCGCCGATTCTGCTGGCGGACGAACCGACCGGCAATCTCGATTCGAAGAGCGGCGAAGCGGTGATGCAGATGCTCGAGGAGCTGCAGCGCGACGGCGCGACGATCTGCCTCGCCACCCACGATCCCCGCCACATCGCGCGCGCCAAGCGCCGCATCTATCTCTTCGACGGCCGCGTGGTCGCCGAGCCCGTCGCCGGCTAGCGTCTATACTCGCGGGATGTTCTCGTTTCCGAAATCCGCGTTCGAAGACGCGCGCGCGCGCATGGGCGACTTCGTCTATCACACACCGCTACTGACCTCGCGGCTGCTCAGCGAGCGGAGCGGGTTCGAGGTCCGCCTCAAGGCGGAAATGTTTCAGCGCGGCGGCTCCTACAAGATCCGCGGGCCGATGAACAAGTTCGCGCTGCTCAGCGACGAGCAGAAGCGTCGCGGCGTGATCTGCTCGTCGGCGGGCAATCATGCGCAGGGCGTTGCCCTTGCCGCCGCGCGCTACGGGATCAAGGCGGTCGTGTGCATGGCGGAGAATGCCACGCCGTCGAAGATCGCGGCGACACGAGCCTATGGCGCCGAGGTCGTGCTGCACGGATCGATTTGGGACGAAGCCAACGAGATGGCCAAACGGCTGGTCGCCGAAAAAGGCTACACCTACATCCATCCCTTCGACGACGAGCAGTTGATCGTCGGGCAAGGCACCGTCGGACTCGAGATCTACCAGGACTGGCCGGAGGTCGAGATCGCGATCGTTCCGATCGGCGGCGGCGGGCTGATCTCGGGCGTGGCGACCGCATTGAAGGCGTGCAATCCACGCATCAAGGTGATCGGCGTCGAGTCGTCGGGCGCGCCGGGGATGACGCGCAGCATCCGCGAGGGGGGGCTGCTCACGCTCGATCGCGTCGACTGCATCATCGACGGTCTGCGCGTCAAGCGCGTCGGCGAGAAGACCTACGAGATCGTCAAGCGTTATGTCGACGATCTGGTGACGCTGCCCGACGAGCAGATCTTCGAGGCAGTGGTCTGGATCATGTCGCACGTGAAGGTGGTGCCTGAGGGGGCCGCCGCTGCGCCCGTTGCCGCACTCCTGCAGGGGCTGATCGAGGCGCCCGCCGGCAGCAAGGTGGTCTGCGTCCTGAGCGGCGGCAACGTCAACCTCGATCAGCTTCGCGGCCTGCGCTGGAACTGACCGGGCGGACGGGCCGCATTCGGAGTAGGATGCGCGGCATGGGGCGGGCGGAGATAGTCGACCTGCTGGGCCGGCGCGACGCGGCGTGGAAAGCGCGCGATGCGGCGGCACTGGGAGCCACGCACGCCATCGACGGCGTCGTGATCAGTCCGGCCGGCGGCGTGCTCGAGGGGCGCGCCGAGATCGAGCGCGTCTACCGCCTGTGGCTCACAGCCTTCCCCGACATTGTCGTCGAGGTGCAGGAGCTGATCATCGAGGGCGGCCGCGTGGCGGAACTGGCCAAGATGGCAGGAACGCACGCCGGGGAATTCTTCGGCGTCGCCGCATCAGGACGCCACGTCGAGATGGACGTCGTCCTGATCATGGCGATCGAGGACGGGCTCGTCGCCGAGGAGCGCCGCGTTTACGACTTCACCGGTTTCCTGGTGAAGGTCGGCGTGCTCAAAGCCAAGCCGACCTCCTGACCGAGCGGTGCGCCGCTACGAGCCGCTGCGCTTGAGCGCCTTGTCGCGATCGAGGAAACTGACGCCGCTGGAGATCCACGGCTGCGCCGGTTCCCCCTTCAGATAGTGACCGAACCACTCCATGATGCGGCGGTGGTAGTCGATCTGATTCGCCTTCTGCCGCAGCCCGTGATCTTCGCCGCCGTAGACGAGCAGCACGACGTCCTTCTTCGCGCGCCGCGCGGCGTTGTACAGCTCCACGCCCTGATGCCAGAACACCGTGCCGTCCGCGTCGCCGACCTCGATCAGCAGCGGCGTGGTCATCGTGTTGACGGTGAACACGGCGGAATTGCGCGTGTACGCCGCCAGGTCCTCCCACACCGGCACCTGCATGCGCTGCTGTCCCGTCTCGATGTGATCGGTTTCGGCGATCCCGGACGAGAAATGATGACTGCCATAGTTGGACACCAGATCGGTGATCGGGGCGCCGGCGACGGCCGCCGCGAAGGTGTCGGTATGCGTCGCCATGAAGGCCGTGTCGAACCCTCCCCATGAGTGGCCGATCATGCCAATGCGCTTCGGATCGACGGCGCCCATGTTGACCACCGCGGCCACCGCGGGGCGGACGCATTCGACGACGGAGAGTCCCGGCTCGCGCGGCCGGAAGACGATGTCGGGCTCGAACTCGAAGTAGCCCGCGCTGGTGAATGCCGCCACGTTGTAGTAGTCGCGCTCGGACGGCGCGCTGTACTGATGCAGCGCGTCCGATCGCTTCTCGTAGACGTAGACGATCATCGGGTACTTCTTGCCGCGCTCGTAGCCGGCGGGATAGCGCAGCACGCCCTGCAGCCGCTGACCCTTCTCGCTCTTGAACTCGACGAGCTCCGCGCGGCCCCACGCGTACTTCGACTGGAACGGATTGGTGGCCGTCACCTGCTTGGCGTTCTTCAGATCCGCGGGTGCGACGAACGCATCGGGCGAATCGTCGAAGCTCTGGACGACATAGTGATAGACGTCCGCATCCTTCGCCTTGGCGAGACGTGACACGCTCTTGTCGAGCCAGACCAGCTTCTCGACGGCCGGCGCGCCCGGCAAAAGCCGCGCGTAGCCGGACTTCTTGCTCCACGTCCCGCTGATCTCGAAGTAGAGCGGCTTCGACAGATCGATCGCGTCTTCCTGCGGGTCCAGATCGGCGTAGCGGTATTCGATCTGCTCCGCGGCGCCGTCGGTGAGCTTCATCGCCTTCGAGCCGTTCGCGGCGACCTGCCAGACATCGAACTTGTCGTAGAGCAGGACGTCGCGATCGCCGCTCGTCCAGCCGGCCACGCCGAACCACGGCCGCTGCACGTCGGTCGAATCGGATTCACGATCGACGAACGATGTGGCAATCGACCGCGTGATATTCGTCACGGTCCGGCGCGCGGTGTCGATGGTCGAAAACTGTCCGTCGCTGTAAAAGAGAAGGTATTTTCCTTCCGGACTGGCACGCACGAAGCGATCGTCGATGTGGTCGACGACCTTGGTCCGTTCGCCGGTGGCCGTATCGATCAAAGAGATGGCGGCGGTGCCAAAGCGTCCCCAGCTGCGGTCGAGCGCCGACGCCGACCAGCTGACGGCGTAGGCGAGG
>JBKPSE010000249.1:0-4128 GCA_046765855.1 Acidobacteriota bacterium
CCACGGCATGGACACCAGCGATCCCAAGAACCCGAAAGTGGTGCACGGTTTCCTGCCCCGCGACACGCCCGGCGTGACGATCAAGGAAACGTGGGATGTGATGGGCATGCGGGCGACCCGCAGCGACGACACGGTGCTCGACGGCGCCTTCGTGCCCGACAAGTACATCGCCCGCGTCGTGCCTGCCGGCCTCGCCGGCGCCGACTACTTCGTCCTGTCGATCTTCGCCTGGGCGCTGATGGGATTCGGCAACGTCTATTACGGACTGGCGAAGCGGATGCTCGAATTGACCGTCGAGCACGTCAAGAACAAATCCTCCCTCGGGCTGACCCGATCGATGGCGCACCACCCGGAAGTGCAACGCGGCGTCGCCGAGATGGTGATCGGCCTCGAGACGATCGGCGCGCAGCTCGAGTCGGTCACGCAGGACTGGTCGAACGGCGTGCAGCACCCCGACTGGCCGATCAAGATCGTCGCGGCGAAATATCAGGCGGTGGAGACGGCGTGGAAGATCGCCGACCGCGCGCTGGACGTGTCGGGCGGCTTCGGCATGTTCAAGAAGAGCGAGATGGAGCGCCTCTTCCGCGACGCCCGCGCCGGCCGCTTCCACCCGGCGAACTCATCCCTGACCCACGAACTGATTGGCAAGCTCACGCTCGGAATCAATCCGGACGACCCGCAGCGGTGGGGGTAACCAACGGGTGATCATCGGCGCGAGCGGGCAATGGGGGTAGTCGGTAGTCGGTAGTCGGCACCCCGATCACCCGACGCCTACACGCCGTACTTCTCCGGGTCCCATTCGAGCCCGAGCTCGCTCGGTGGGGCCATGTAGCCGACGAGCGCTGAAGCCGCAACAACCGCGGGGCTGGCCAGGTAGCCTTCGCCGCCGAGACCCATCCGGTTCTGCCAGTTTCGATTGAACGAGGTGATGGCGCGCTGGCCGGCGGTCAGCGCGTCAGGGCCCTGGCCGAAACAGGGCCCGCACCAAGACTGGCGGATCTCGCCGCCCGCATCGCGGAACACCTGGGCGATCGATTCCCCGCCCAGGCGCTGATCCGGCTGTTCGATCTGCCGTCCGACGCCGCCGGATCCCGGAAAGATCCTGAATTCCCGGTGGACCTTCCTGACCCCGGCGCCGCGTGCCGCCCGCATCACCAGGGCGGCCTGCAGCAAATCGTCGTAGCTGCCGTTGGTGCACGAGCCGATCATCGCCTTGTCGAACGTGATCCGTTCGCGCGCCACTTCGTCGGCAGGAAAGGCGTTGCCGGGACTGAACGGCTTCGCGATCATCGGCCGCACGTCGGACAAATCGAGGACTTCGTCAATCTCGTAGCGCGCGTCAGCGCCGGCGGCGATGCGTGGATATGGAAGATTGGACAGGCCCTTCTGCCGATACCACGCGTACGTGGTGTCATCGGGGGCAAAGATGCCGTTCAGCGCTTCCGCCTCCGCCATCATGTTCGCGATCGTGTTGCGGTAGGCGATCGGCAGCTGCTGGTTCGCGTCGACGAGCTCGACCGACATCCCCTGCGACTGCTTCGCGCCCCACCGGCGCAACAGTTCGAGCACGATGTCTTTGCCGCTCACCCAGGGCTGCAGGCAGCCGGCGAAGATGACGCGGCGCGCTTTCGCCAGCGTGAAATAGATGTACCCCGTCGACCAACCGAACCCGAGCGTCGTCGATCCGACGCCAATGCCGACCGCGCCATAGGCGCCGTAGGCGCGGCTGTGCGAGTCGGCGCCCGGAATGAACTGACCGGGCATCACCAGTCCCTGCTCGGGAAAATAGAAATGAAAGATGCCGTCGCCTGGCGTGGCGTAGTACGGCTTGACCAGTCCCTGCTGGCGGGCGAATTCCCGGCCGATGCTCGTCTGCTTGTCGTCAGCGGCGCTGCCGGTGAACACGAAATGATCGTTGGCGATCGCCGCCTGCCGCGGATAGATCGTCGCGCCGCCGGTGATCTGGTTGAACGTGTGAATGGCAAACGGCGCGGTGCCGTCGGACGCGGGCAGCAGGTCGGCATAGACGCGCAGCGTCGTCCCCGGCTTGAGATCCTGCGGCTTCACCTCTTTGTCGACGCGATGCGCCCAGATGATCTGCTCGGTCGTGGTCATGCCGCGCGCCGCTTGCGGATCCGCCCAGTCGATCAGCGGCGCCGTTTCGACCGATTTTCGGAACTCGCGACGGCCGACCTCGAAGATGCCGCCGCTGCGGCGGATCTCTTCTTCCTTCGGCGACAACGGCACCGGTTGGTAGCTCCTGCCCTGGGTCGCGTTGGCGAGCTGGCGGGTCACCGGATCGAACGTGAATTCGTCGCCGTCCTGCGCGTCGGCAACCGCTTCCGGGCTCTGGACGACGTGGAGGCCGAGATTGAAGGCGTTGCGGCGGAAGATGTCTCCCATGTTGTGGCCGCACACCACGACCATCTGCAGGCCGACTTCTTCGGCCACGCCTTTCAGGCCGGCCGGACTCATCTCGCGCGACGATCCGATGGCAAACCGGTCGCCGGCGATGACGAACGTCTCGCCGCGATGCACGCGCTCACGGAAGTCCGGCATCAGATAACGGAACGATCCGGCCTTCCAGCGCTCGTCGAGCGTCTCGAGGCTCTCGGACACGCAGTCGGCGGCTGGCGTGATTTGGTCGGTGTCGATTGCGTCGCGCTTCTTCGGCGTCGGACTCTTCGCGTCCCACAAGATCAGCGCGCGGCCGCGAATCAGGCGGTCGTCGTGCGAGGCCGCCGCGTCACCGCTGCGATCGGGGATGTCCGCGACGGACACGCCCGGCTTCAATCGCGCGGGCTGGATGGTGTGCATGACTTCTCATCATAGCCAATACATGCGACCACCGGCAGGCGCGGATAGCGCGGAAACCGCGCATCGGTTTTCGAGCGGAGGCAGAGATAGAACGCCGAGCCGCGATCGTTGGTGATCACGCCGGCGTGCGCGCACGTGGCGCACAGCCCGATCGCCGGATTGCCGGGTTCCGGGATTCCCCGATTCCGCAAGTTCCCGATTATGATTGATCCATGTTCACGTCGGATGCGACCACGCGGGGCATCAAGGTCCACGTGGAAGCGGAGTACGCCCCGGAGCGATCGCAGCCGTCGCAGAACCAGTGGTTCTTCCTCTACACGATAACGATCACCAACGAAGGCAACGAAACAGCACAGCTCGTGACCCGCCACTGGATCATCACCGACGGAACGGGTCACGTCGAAGAAGTCCGCGGTCCCGGGGTCGTCGGCAAGCAGCCTGTCCTCGCGCCGGGTGAATCGTTCACCTATACCTCCGGCTGCCCGCTCTCGACACCGTTCGGCGTCATGGAGGGCACCTACCAGATGGTGACCAGCGACGGCGAACAGTTCGATGCGAAGATTGCCCCCTTCACGCTGTCGGAGCCGTACACGGTCCATTAGGCTCGTGCGTGATTCCGGTTGACGCTCTTCTCAGCGCCTACGCGAGCGGCTGGTTTCCAATGGCCACCGCGCCGGGAGAGATTCGCTGGTACTCGCCGGATCCGCGCGGCATCATTCCCCTCGACACCTTCCACGTGCCATCACGCCTCGCGCGCACGCTGCGCAGCCGACGCTTCGAGATCCGCATCGACACGAGCTTCGCTGACGTGATTGCCGCCTGCGCCGCACGTCCGGATGCCGACGGCAACTGGATCGACCAGGAGATCATGGAGAGCTACTGCGCGCTGCACGCGCACGGCGTCGCGCATTCCGTCGAAGCGTGGCAGGCGGGCGCGCTCGTTGGCGGGCTCTACGGCGTCGCCATCCGCGGTGCGTTCTTTGGAGAGTCGATGTTCCACCACGTCAACGACGCGTCGAAAGCCGCATTGGTCGCGCTGGTCGGACGCCTGCGCGAGCGCGGCTTCGTCCTTCTCGATACGCAATGGGTGACGGGTCACCTGCTGCAGTTCGGCGCGATCGAGATTCCGAGGCGGCGCTATCTGCGGTTGCTGGATCAGGCGCTGGAGGTGGATGTGGGATGGTAGCCAGTTTGCTGGCTTCCGGGTTTCAGCTCCCTGCTCCCTGCTTCCGGCTTCCTGCTCCCGGCTTCCTGCTTCCGGCTCCCTGCGTCCAGCCTCCTGCGTCCTGCTTACTGCCTACTGCTTACTGC
>JBKPSE010000250.1:0-3288 GCA_046765855.1 Acidobacteriota bacterium
TCCCGCTTGATGCCGCGCAGGCCGCCCGAGCTCTTGAAGAACACCGGATCGGCGCCTCCCTCGCGTGACGGACCGTTGTCGCTGATGAACATGAACAGCGTGCGCCGATCGAGCCCGCGTTCGCGAATCAGGTCCTGCAGCGATCCGATGTCCCGATCCATTCGCGTGATCATCGCCGCGAAGGCCGCTTTCGGTGTCGGCTGCGAGCGATAGCCAAGGGACTGGTTGTCCGGCCCGGTCGGCTTCGCGTCGGCGTTGGCGTTGACGAACGGCGTCTCGGGGAATCGGCCGCGCATCGGCGCGAGCGAGTCATCGGGCACGCGCAGCTCCGCGTGCGCCACCGTGTAGTTCAAATAGAGAAAGAACGGGCGCGAATCCTCGCGTTCGACGAACGCCTTCGCTTCGCGGGTGAAGAGGTCGTTGGCGTAGTCGTGCTCGACGTCCGTCGCAACCCGCTCACCGTTGCGATAGAGATGGTCCGTGAACTGCCGGTGCGCATGGCGGTGATCGAGAAATCCAAACGAGTACTCGAATCCCTTTTTGGCCGGCAGGCCCGGCGTTCCCGGTGTTCCGAGACCCCACTTGCCGATGACCCCGGTGCGATAGCCGGCGCCGGTCAGAGCCGTGCCGACGGTGACGTCCTCCTCGCGGAGCGGGATCTCTCCATTGCCCCGGATCCACGCGTGTCCAGTGTGCAGGCCGGTCATCAGCGCCGCGCGCGACGGGCCGCAGACCGTGCTGCCGGCGTAGTACTGCGTGAAGCGGATGCCGGCCGCGGCCAAGCGGTCCAGGGACGGCGTCGAGAACCGCGCCTGTCCATAGGCGCTGAGATCGCCATAACCAAGGTCATCCGCCTGAACGATGACGATGTTGGGGCGGGATGGAGGAGGCGTTTGCTGCACGGCGGCAGCGGCGACACCGATGGCGGCGGCAAGCAACGCGGCAACGCGCAGCACGGCCATACTATACGTGTACACTACAAGAATGGCCCTTCGACGCGGCGTCTGGATTGTCATTCTCCTCATCGTCATCGCCGTCTTCGTTTCCGCGATCGGGATGCTGCTCGTCGCCACTGCCGTCGGGCGCGAGCCGACGGTGGCGCAGAATTCAACGCTGATCCTCCGGGTAGGCGGCGATCTCAATGAAATGGAGCCGGGCGGCGTGTTCGGCCCGTTCATGGAGAACGCGCCGACCGTCCGCGGCGTCGTCGAAATGCTGCGCAAGGCGAAGACGGACCGGCGGATCTCGAGCGTCATCCTGCGGCCGACGGGCGCGGCGGCGCTCTGGGGCAAGGTGCAGGAGGTTCGCGAGGCGATCGTCGACTTCCGCCGTTCCGGGAAGCCGATCGTCGCCTATCTCGAATACGGCGGCGAGCAGGAGTTCTATCTCGCCACCGCCTGCGACAAGGTCTTCCTGATGCCGAGCGCCACGCTGGATCTGACCGGCATGGCGAGCTACGAGCTGTTCCTGCGCGGCACGCTCGACAAGATCGGCGCCTATCCCGACGCGCTGCACATCGGCGAATACAAGACCGCGTCGAACACGTTTACCGAGCACACCTACACGCCGGCGCATCGCGAGATGGCCGAGTCGTTGAACAACGACATGTTCGAGCAGCTGGTGCGCGGCATTGCCGACGGCCGCCACAAGAGCGAAGCGGACGTGAAGGCGTTGATCGATCACGGACCGTTTCTTCCGGAAGAGGCGCTGCGCGCCGGGCTGATCGACGATCTCGCCTATGAGGACGAGCTCGACGACAAGGTGAAACTCGCTCCGGGCAAGGTGTCGTTCGTCGAGATGAACGACTACCGACAGGTGAGCGCCGCCAGCCTCGGACTCAATCGCGGCCCGCGCATCGCGATCATCTACGCCGCCGGCATCATCGCCTCCGGCAAGAGCTCGTACGACTCGCCGGGCGGCGGCGTCGTCGGTTCCGACACGATGGTTGAATATCTGCGGAAGGCGCGCGCCGACAATACCGTCAAGGCCATCATCCTCCGCGTCGACAGTCCCGGCGGGTCCGCGATCGCTTCCGACGTGATCTGGCGCGAAGTGCTGCTGACGCGCAACCAGAAGCCGGTCGTGGCGTCGATGTCCGACGTGGCCGCCTCTGGCGGCTACTACATCTCGATGCCGGCGCATGCAATCGTCGCCGAGCCGTCGACGCTCACCGGTTCGATCGGCGTGGTGCTCACCAAGTTCGTGATCGACGGCACGCTGAAGAAGCTGGGGATGAACATGGAAGGCGTGTCGCGCGGCAAGTACGCGGACATGTACGCGCCGATGCGGCCGTTCTCTCCGGAGGAGCGGGCCCGCATGGCGGAGAACATGCAAGCCACCTACGACACGTTCGTCGAGAAGGCGGCGCAGGGACGGAATACCACACCGGAAAAGATCGACGCCATCGGCCAGGGCCGCGTCTGGACCGGGCGCCAGGCCAAACAAATCGGACTGGTCGACGAACTGGGCGGCCTCGATCGCGCCGTCGCCCTTGCCAAGCAGCGGGCGAAGATCTCGCAGGACACGGAAGTCGAGTTGTTGATCTATCCGCCCAAGAAGTCGTTCTACGACATCGTCCGCGATCCGTTCGGCAGCGGCGATCGCGCCGGAACGCTGGCGTCGCTGCTCGGGTTCGGCAACCCCAAGGCGCTGCAGGCGCTGGCGGCGCCGCTGCAGGTGTTCCGCCGCGGCGAACCGCTCGCGCTGATGCCGAACGTGTTCGTGCGGTGAGCTCGCGCTATCTCTGAACCCGCCCGGATGCGTCCCCTTTGGCGAGCGCATCGACTTCCGCGACCGTCACGCGGTTGAAGTCTCCCGGAATCGTCTGCTTCAGGGCGCTGGCCGCCACGGCAAAGCGCAGCGCGTCTTCGTGCGCGCGACCCGACAGCATCGCGTAGATCAATCCGGCGGCAAAGCTGTCGCCGCCGCCGATTCGATCGACGAGGCGGACGTCATAGCGCTGGCTGTGGTGCAGCGTCTTCGTCTGCCCGTCCCAGAGCAGCGCGCTCCAGCCGTTGTCGCTGGCCGAGCGGCTCTCCCGCAGCGTAATCGCCACCAGCGACGGACCGAGGTTCGCGCTTACCGATTCGGCAGCGTCGCGATAGGCGTCGACGTTCAGCGTGGCGCTGGTCACGTCAATGCCGGCAACGGTGACGCCAAGCACCGCCTGCAAGTCCTCTTCGTTGGCGATGACCACGTACACGTTTGCCATCTTCGGCCGCATGACCGTCTGCGCCTGCGCCTCGCTCCAGAGCTTCTTTCGATAATTGAGATCGACGCTGACGCGTG
>JBKPSE010000251.1:0-4391 GCA_046765855.1 Acidobacteriota bacterium
CTATATACAGCCGTTCTCGCCAAGATCGGCGCCCGGCCGGTCTTCTACCGCAAGGACCCGTCCAACGGATGGCTTCCCGACGTCAACGAAATCGAGCAGCTGATCACTCCAAGGACTCGCGCGCTCGTCGTCATCGACCCAAACAACCCGACCGGCGCCACCTACCCCGAAAGCGTCCGCCGCGGCCTCATCGAGATCGCGGACAAGCACAACATTCCGCTGCTCGCCGACGAGGTCTACGGCGATCTCGCGTATGACGGACCGGTGCCGCCAATGGCAAGCCTTCATCCCGAAGCGCCGATCATCTCCTTCTCGTCGCTCTCGAAGGCGTATCTCGCGCCGGGCTGGCGCGCGGGCTGGATGGCCGTCGCACGCACCGATCGCCTGGACGATGTGCTTGCCGGAGTGAAGAAGCTGGCGGACGGCCGGCTATGTTCCACGGGGCCGATGGAATTTGCGATTCCCGCGGCGCTGAACGGCGATCGATCGCATGAAGCGGGATTCAGAACCGCGCTGCGCCAGCGTGCCGAACTGACCGTGTCGCGCCTGAACGCGATCCCGGGCATTCATACCGTGGCTCCCGCCGCCGCGTTCTACGCCATGCCGCAGGTGCGCTTGCCGCAGGGTGTGACGGACGAGGATTACGTGCTCGCGCTGCTCCGCGCGACTGGCGTTCTGTGCGTCTATGGCTCCGGCTTCGGCACCAGGCCGGAAGACGGATTCTTTCGTGTCGTCTTCCTCGCCGATCCGGCCGAACTCTCCGTCATCTACGATCTGGTCGCCGGCTTCACCAAAGACTTTCTCGAGAATTGACCACCCGCTCTGCGGACGAAGCACGGGCGCTGATCCGATACGCCCTGTTGATGACGGCGCTGACCATCATCGTGGTGTGGTGCGCCTACATCGTCCGCGCCGCGCTGCTGGTCGTTTACGTGAGCATCGTGCTCGCAATCGGCTTCAGTCCGATCGTCCGGGTGATCGAGCGCCAGAAAGTGCTGCCGGCCGCGAAACGGCTGCCGCGCTGGCTCGCGATTCTCGTCCTCTACGTCGCGATTCTCGGCACGCTTGCCCTCGTCTTCGTCCTGGTGCTGCCGCCGCTCGTCCGGCAGGCATCGGCGCTGTGGGAGAAGCTGCCGGAAATGTTCGAGCGCGTCCAGGCATTTCTCATCAGCAAGGGGGTGCTCACCGAGCACCTCACGATGCGCGAAGCCGTGCAGCGGGCGCCGGGCGGAAGCGGCGATGCCGTCGGGCGCGTCGCCGGCGCCGTGGCCAACGTCGCGGGCGGAATCTTCGGCATCATCACGATTCTCATTCTGACCTTCTACATGCTCGTCGACTCATGGACGCTGCGGCAGAGCGTGCTGCGGCTGTTCGCGCGCAAGCATCGCGAGCGCGTCGACGCCGCCAGCCGCATCGTCATGGACAAGGTGAGCGCCTGGCTTGGCGGGCAGATGCTGCTTGCCGGCAGCATCGGCGCCTCGTCGGCGATCGGACTGTGGGCGCTCGGCATTCCCTTCTTCTACGTCCTGGCGCTGATCTCCGCCGTGGGCGAGCTGATTCCGATTGTCGGCCCGATCCTGTCCGCAATCCCTGCGATCGCTGTCGCGTCAACGCTCGGTCTGAAGAAGGTGCTGTTCGTCGTGCTCTTTTTCGTCGTGCAGCAGCAGCTCGAGAATCACATCCTCGTGCCCAAGATCATGTCGAGGCAGGTGGGCGTCAGCCCGGTGACCGTTATCGTGTCGCTGCTGATCGGCGGTTCGCTGCTGGGTGTGGTCGGGGCGATCCTCGCCGTGCCCACCGCGGCGATCCTGCAGGTGATCGCCACGGAAATCGTTGCGGCTGAATCAGAGGAATAGGATGCCGATCCAGGGCACGACCGCGACGGCGATGTAGAACGCCGCCAGCACGGCCACGACCCGGTGCACAGCGCCGAGGTGGAGCGCGATGCCGAACCCGCCGGCGATGCCCTTGGCGGTGGCCAGCGCCGCCCCCTGCCCCATCACGGTCATCATCCAGGCCAGGATCGGGTTGCCTTCCATGTGGATTCCGTAAAGGCTGACACCCACGTAGGTCAGGACGCCGTCTAAGGCCTGCGCAAGTAGGAAGGCGATTACCACAACGTTGCCAAAGCGCGCGGTTCGCAGCCGCATACGGGCAGCGATATCCAACTGCGTGCCAGCCGATATACTTCTCGGTCATGCGCACCGACCCGTTGGCCTACCTCGGAAAAGAGCTGGATTCCCTGCGGGATCAGAAGCTCTACCGTCAGCTCCGGATTCTGGACGACGAACAGAAGGCGCATACGACGGTCGACCACAAGTCAGTGGTCAACCTATCGTCGAACAATTATCTCGGCCTCACGACACATCCCAAGCTGCGCCGGGCAGCCTTACAGGCCATCGAGCAGTTCGGGGTCGGCACGGGCTCGGTGCGGACCATCGCCGGGACCATGGAAATCCACATGGAGCTCGAGCGCCGGCTGGCCGCGTTCAAGAATGTGGAAAAGGTGGTGGTCTTCCAGAGCGGCTTCACCGCGAATGCCGGCACCGTGTCGGCCATCCTGTCGAAAGAGGACGTGGTCATCTCCGACGAGTTGAATCACGCCAGCATCATCGATGGCTGCCGTCTGAGCCGCGCCACTATCAAGGTCTTTCCCCACAAGGACGTCGATGCGGCGCGCAAGATCATCAAGGATCTGCCGGCGTCCCAGCGCAAGCTGCTGATCACCGACGGAGTGTTCAGCATGGACGGCGACCTCGGGCCGCTGCCGGATCTGTGCGCGCTCGCCGAGGAAACCGGCTGCATCATGATGGTCGACGACGCGCACGCCAGCGGCGTATTTGGCAGGAACGGACGCGGCACCGTCGACCACTTCGAGATGCACGGCCGCGTCGACATCCAGGTCGGCACGTTGTCAAAGGCGATTGGCGCGTTGGGCGGGTACGTCGCCGGCAATACCAATCTGATTGAGTTCCTGTATCACCGCGCGCGTCCGTTCCTGTTCTCCACATCCCACCCTCCGGCGGTGGTGCTCGCGTGCATGGCGGCGCTCGAGGTGCTGCTGGAAGAGCCGCAGATTATCGAACGATTGTGGGAGAACACTCGTTTCTTCAAGGAGGGGCTGCATGCGCTCGGGTTCAATACCGGCTTGAGCGAGAGCCCAATTACGCCGGTGATTGCCGGCGAAGGCGCCAAGGCGATGCTGCTCTCCGACAAACTCTTCGAGCGCGGCGTGTTCGCGCAGGGCATCGCGTTCCCGACCGTCGCGCGCGACAAGGCCCGTGTACGCACGATCGTGACTGCGACGCACACGCGCGAAGATCTGCAGTACGCACTCGACGCCTTTGCCGCGGTCGGCCGCGACATCGGATTGATCTAGTGCGGGGAAGCGCCACGGGCGAGCGGCAGCGGCCTGGTCAGGCCACGGCGGCGGAGTCAACCTCCTCGAGGCGCGAGCAGGCAGGCCGTCCCGGCGGAGCAGATTGGTTCGATGCGTGGACGCGCGACGTTGCCCGCGACGTATCGGCGGAAGATCTCGAACGCCTGTTCACGCACGACACGCGCGAGGCCTACCGGTTCTTCACGCGAGGACTGGACGAAGACCGGCTCGCGCGCGAGCCGTGGTGGCGCCGCCAGCTGCTGCGCATCCGCCAGGTCTTCATCGCCTTCACGCTGAAGCTGTCGCCGGCGCGGCGATCGCTCTACCTGATTTCTCTCGTGGTGGCGTTGATCGGCGTGCTGAAGCTGTACCGCGGCTGGACTACGGTGAGCGTGCCTTTCGGCACGCCATTCTTCAAGGTGGCGCTGGTCGCGCCTCAGTGGGCCGACGGCACGCTGGCCCTCCTCATCAGCATCGTCCTCGTCAATCTGCTGGTACTCCTCGAGGTCGCGGATCGCCTGTCGCTGAAGGGCGAGCTCGAGGTCGCGCGCGAGATTCAGCTCGCGATGCTGCCGACCGGCACCTACGTCGCGGGCGACGCGGAAATCTGCGGCGTGACGCGCCCGGCGAATACGGTCGGCGGCGATTTCTACGACGTGCTCCCGCTGATCGGCGATCCGGAAGGACGGGTGATCGTCACGATCGGGGACGTCGCCGGCAAGGGCAGCCCGGCGGCGCTGCTGATGGCGCTGCTGCTCGCGGTGCTGCGCACGCTGGTCGACGAAGCGCTGGAGGCGCGGGCGCTGGTGGCGCGCCTCAACGTGCAGATCTGCCGCCACAGTCCCGGATCGCGCTTCATCACGCTGTTCTATGGCGTCTACACGCCCGCCACCGGGGCGCTCACCTACGTGAATGCCGGACAGAATCCGCCGCTGCTGAGAAGAGGCGATGGAACGATCGAGCGGCTTGGCGCCACGGGCGTGGCCCTGGGAATGTTCGACGGATCCACGTA
>JBKPSE010000252.1:0-17383 GCA_046765855.1 Acidobacteriota bacterium
GCCTCGAGCTGCGATCCGGCAACGGTCGCCAGCGGCACGAAGTAGCGCTCCCGCCCGCCATCCTGATAATCGACTTCGACGATGGTGGCAAACAGCGGGTCGGTGCCGCGGCGGAGCACGCCCCAATCGACGAACCGCGCCGCGCGTACCGCACGCGCCTTGCCGCCGAACCAGCGCTGGCGCTGGAGGAAGGGGACCAGCGACTCGCGCTCGATCAGCGTGCGCACGTTGCCTTCGAGCAGCGTGTCCCAGGCGACGCCCATGAAGAAGGCGGGCAGTGAATCGGTAATCGCCTTGGCCGATTCGCTGGTCTCGGTGACGCGCTGCGCCGAAACCGGCGAGGGCTGCGCCTGCAGACGGAACCAGTAGAAGTTGTATCCGGGCAGCGTCAGGAAGTAAGGCAGCTCGCCGATACGCGGAAACTCGGTGAGTCCCAGCATCTCGACCGGCGTCATTCCGTTGAACCGCGCCAGATCCAGTTCGACCGGCTGCACCAAGCGCGAGAGGTTGGCGATACAGAGAACGGTCTCCCCCTCGAAGGCGCGCACGTAAGTGAGGATCTTGCGGTTGGCGCTGGGCAGGAACTCGAGCGTGCCGCGGCCGAACACTTTCGACTGTTTGCGCAGCGCGATCATCCGCTTCGTCCAGTTCAACAGAGAGAAGGGGGAACGCTCCTGGGCTTCGACATTGATGGCCTGGTAGCCGTAAACCGGGTCCATGATCGGCGGCGCGTAGAGCTGCGCCGGATCGGTCCGCGAGAAGCCGGCGTTGCGATCGCTCGTCCACTGCATCGGCGTGCGCACGCCGTTGCGATCGCCGAGAAAGATGTTGTCCCCCATGCCAAGCTCGTCACCGTAATAGATGACCGGTGTGCCCGGCAGCGAAAACAGCAGCGAGTTGAGGAGCTCGATGCGGCGGCGGCTGTTTTCGACCAGCGGCGCGAGCCGGCGGCGGATGCCGACGTTGATGCGCATGCGCGGATCGGCGGCATACGCCTGGTACATGTAATCGCGCTCCTCGTCGGTCACCATTTCGAGCGTCAGCTCGTCGTGGTTGCGCAGGAACAATCCCCACTGGCAGTTGTCGGGAATCTCCGGCGTCTGCCTCAGGATCTCGGTGATCGGATGGCGGTCTTCCTGCCGGATGGCCATGAACATGCGCGGCATCAGCGGGAAATGGAACGCCATGTGGCACTCGTCGCCGTCGCCGAAGTACGGCCGCACGTCAGCCGGCCACTGGTTCGCTTCCGCGATCAACATGCGGTCGCTGTAGCGCGCGTCGAGCGCGCGGCGGATCTGCCGCAGAATGCCGTGCGTCTCGTCGAGGTTCTCGCAGATGGTCCCTTCGCGCTCGATCAAATAGGGCACCGCGTCGAGGCGGAGTCCATCGACGCCGCGATCGAGCCAGAAGTTCATCGTCTTGACCACCGCCTCCAGGACTCTGGGGTTGTCGAAGTTCAGATCCGGCTGGTGGTGGAAGAATCGATGCCAGTAATAGGCGTGGGCGGTGTCGTCCCACGACCAGTTCGAGGTCTCGGTGTCGGTGAAGATGATGCGAACGCCCTGGTACTTCTGCTTGGTCTCGCTCCATACGTAGAACTCGCGCTCGGGCGAGCCCGCCGGCGCGCGCCGCGCTGCCTGGAACCACGGATGCTGATCCGACGTGTGGTTGATGACGAGCTCGGTGATGACGCGGATGCCGCGCTTGTGCGCCTCGTCCATGAAGCGCTCGAAATCCTGAATCGTGCCGTAGCTCGGATGAACGTTCTCGTAATCCGCGATGTCATACCCGTCGTCGCGCAGCGGCGAGGGGTAGAAGGGAAGCAGCCACAGCGCGTTGATGCCGAGGCCCTGCAGGTAGTCGAGTTTGCTCGTCAGCCCCGGGAAGTCGCCGATGCCGTCGTTGTTGCTGTCGAAGAAGGCGCGCACGTGCGCCTCGTAGATCACCGCGTCTTTGAACCAATCATTCATTGGCGATCGGCGGTTGGCGATTGAACATTGGTGATTGGCGGCCGCAGAGTGTCGACTGGGAACCGCAGCGCCAGCACGTGGGCGACGCGCGCGTCCGGGTCGAGACGGACGTAGTTCCACTCGCCTCGCCACGTGTAGGTCTCGTCGGCGAGCAGGTCCTCGGCTTCGACCACCGAATCGAGCGGCAGCTGCCACTCCCACAACGGCAGCTTGACGTGCCCGTGCTGCATGTTGAACGGATCCAGATTGACGATCACGAGAATCGGATCGCTGGCATCCGGCGCGCGCTTCGAGTAGCAGATCAGCTGCGGATTGTCGGTCTCGTGGAAGCGAAGTCCGTGGTCGTACTGGAGGGCGGGATGCGCGCGGCGGATCGCGTTGACCCGCGCGATCAGCTCGGCCAGACTGTCGGCGCGCTGATAATCGCGGACTTTGATCTGATATTTCTCCGAGTCCAGGTACTCTTCGCTGCCTTCGCGCACCGGCACGTTCTCGCAGAGCTCGAAGCCGCTGTAGATGCCATAGCTGGCGCCGAGCGTCGCCGCGAGAATCAGGCGCGCCTGGAACGCCGGCCGGCCGCCCTTCTGCAGGTACTCATGCAGGATATCCGGCGTGTTGGCGAACAGATTCGGCCGCATGTACTCGCGCACTTCCGTTTGAGTCAGCTCGGTGAAGTACTCCTCGAGTTCTTCCCTGGTGTTGCGCCAGGTGAAGTACGAGTACGACTGTGAGAATCCGATCTTGGCCAGGTGCCGCATGATCTTCGGCCGCGTGAACGCTTCGGCCAGGAAAATCGTCTCCGGATGTCTGCCGCGGATGTCACCAAGCGCCCACTCCCAGAAGCGGAACGGTTTGGTGTGCGGATTGTCAACGCGGAAGATCGTGACGCCATGCGCAATCCAGAACTCGATCACCTTTTTCAGCTCGCGCCACAGCGCCTGCCAGTCCGCTGACTCGAAATCGAAGGGATAGATGTCCTGATATTTCTTCGGCGGGTTTTCCGCGTACTTGATGGTGCCGTCCGGCCGATGCCGGAACCACTCGGGGTGTTCCCTTACATAAGGATGATCGGGAGAGGCCTGGAACGCGATATCGAGCGCGATCTCGAGGCCGTGCGTCTTCGCGGCCTTGACGAACCTGTCGAAATCCGCGAGCGTGCCGAGGCCGGGGTCGATGGCCATGTGCCCGCCTTCGTCGGCGCCGATGGCCCACGGACTTCCCGGATCGCCAGGCTGTGGGGTCAGGGTATTGTTGCGTCCCTTGCGGAAGCTGCGGCCGATCGGGTGCACGGGCGGCAGGTAGAGCACGTCGAAGTTCATCGACGCGACGTACGGCAGCATGCGCTGCGCCTCGTCGAGCGTTCCCGACGAGCGCGGGAACATCTCGTACCACGAACCGAAGCGCGCACGCTCGCGTTCGGCAATCACGCGCAGCACGCGTTCGTAGCGCGTCCCGCCACTGCGTCCGCGATCCTTTGGAATCAGTTTTTCTTCGAGCCGCTCGCTGCTGACGTCCTGGCCCGCGGCGATCTTCTTGTCGAGTCCCTGCTTCCAGGTCTCGTAGCGATCGACCCACCCTTCGACGGTGAACTCGTAGGTCGCGAACGCCTTCGCCGCCGGAAAGCTCGCCCGGAACCGGTCGTTGCCGAGCGGCGCCATCGGCGTCTCGCGCCATTTCGCGGTGCCCTGCTGGCGCCACAGCAGCACCGCGGCAATCACGTCGTGCCCGTCGGCATACACGTCGGCCTCGACCGTCACGTCTTCGCCGGCGGTCCGCTTGGCCGGATACCGCCCCTCGTCGACCTGGGGCGTCACCCCTTCGACGATCACCCGCCGAAGCAACTGCGAGTCGAGCTCTCGGTCCGGCGTCGCAGTCGCCGGCCTGGGTACTCGCTTAGACATCAGTTAGCAGTTAGCAGTTCGCAGTTCGCAGTTTGCAGTTCGCAGTTTGCAGTTAGCAGTTCGCAGTTTGCAGTTCGCAGTTTGCAGTCCGCAGTTTGCAGTTCGCAGTTCGCAGTTCGCAGTTCGTAATTCACAGTTTGCAGTGCAGTTCGCGGTTCGCAATATTCTCGAAGTTTCAGATTGCCAAATTCCACGTTCCCAAGATCAAACGACTGCCTGCGCTTCCCAATCGTTGCTGCGCCGCAGATCCTCGCGCCGGTTGTTCAGCTTCAGCACGGCCATCGAGCGGCCCGGCAGCTCGTAATAATCGCCGGCCCGGAGCCGCCGCGGCCCTTGCCATGGCTCGGCGGTGTCGAGCAGCGTGTCCCACCGCTCGATTGGCGCGGTCGGCGGCAGGACGAACGCGATGGGATCGGGATTGCCGTTGAAGATCACCAGCAGCGTGTCGCCGATGATGCGCTCGCCGCGTTCGTTGACTTCCTGGATCGCGTCGCCATTCAGCCGCACGCCGAGCGCGCGCACTTCGGGGGCGTTCCAGATCTCGTCGGTCATTTCCGCGCCGGTCGCATCGAGCCAGGCGATATCGAGCACGTCCGCTCCTCGAATGCGGCGACCCTGAAAGAACTTGCGGCGCCGCAGCACCGGGTTCTGTTTCCACAGCTTGATCAAGCGGCGCGTGAACTCCTCGAACTCGAGCCGCTCCGGCGTGATCGACCAGTCCATCCAGCTGATCTCGTTGTCCTGGCAGTAGGCGTTGTTGTTCCCGCGCTGCGTGCGGCACAGCTCGTCGCCGGCGCTGATCATCGGCACCCCGGCCGACAGCATCAACGTCGCCATGAAATTGCGGCGCTGCCGCGCGCGCAGTTCGCGCACAGCGGGATCGTCGGTCTCCCCTTCGACGCCGCAGTTCCAGCTGAGATTGTGGCGCTCGCCGTCGGCGTTGCCTTCGCCATTCGCCTCGTTGTGCTTCTCGTTGTAGCTGACCAGATCGGCGAGGGTGAAGCCATCGTGCGCGGTGATGAAATTGATGCTCGCGTACGGCCGGCGTCCGCTCTGTTCGTACAAGTCGCTGCTGCCGGCAAGGCGCGTCGCCATCTCCGACAGCACGCCGCCGTCGCCGCGCCAGAACCGGCGCACCGCATCGCGGTACTTGCCGTTCCACTCGGTCCACTTCGTCGGAAAATTGCCGACCTGGTAGCCGCCTTCGCCCAGGTCCCACGGCTCGGCGATCAACTTCACCTGCGACAGAATCGGATCCTGATGAATGATGTCAAAGAACGCACCGAGCTTGTCGACAGCATGCAACTCACGAGCCAGTGCGCTCGCGAGATCAAAACGGAACCCGTCGACGTGCATCTCGGTGACCCAGTACCGCAGGCTGTCCATGATCAACTGCAGCACGCGTGGACTGCGCATGTTCAGCGTGTTGCCGCACCCGGTGAAGTCTTCGTAGTAGCGCGGCGCGTGCGGCTGCAGCCGGTAATAGCTCGAGTTGTCGATGCCGCGCAGCGACACCGTCGGACCGAGATGATTGCCTTCAGCCGTGTGGTTGTAGACGACGTCGAGAATCACTTCGAGGCCGGCGGCATGCAGCGCCCGCACCATCATCTTGAACTCGCGCACCGCTTCGAGCGGTGAACCGGAGCCGGCCGCATAACCGGAATGCGGCGCGAAATACGCCAGCGTGTTGTAGCCCCAGTAATTGCGCAGTCCGCGCTGCACGAGATGCCAGTCGTCGGCGTACTGGTGCACCGGCATCAGCTCGACTGCGGTGACGCCGAGCGACACGAGGTGCTGAATCGCCGGCTCCGACGCGAGCCCGAGATACGTGCCGCGCAGCGGTTCGGGAATCTCCGGGTGCAGCTGCGTGAATCCCTTGACGTGCAGCTCGTAAATCAGGGTCTCGTGCCACGGCGTGCGCAGCGGGCGATCGTCCCCCCACGTGAAGGCGGTGTCGACCACGGCCGCAAGCGGCGCGTGCGCCGCGCTGTCGCGTACGTCGAACGTGGTGTCATCCTGACCGGCGTGAAAGCCGAACAGCGACTCATCCCATCGCAGCGGCCGCCCGACGACGCGCGCGTAAGGATCCATGACGACCTTGTTGGGATTGAAGCGGTGTCCGTGATGCGGCGCATACGGACCGTGCACGCGATAGCCGTAGAGCTGGCCGGGACGGACGTCCGGCAGATAGCCATGCCAAACCATGTCGGTCTGCTCGGTCAGCCGGATGGTCAGCGATTCCGACTCGGCGTCGGCCGAATCGAACAGGCACAGCTCGACGCGCGTGGCGTGCTCCGAGAAGAGCGCGAAATTGACGCCGACACCGTCCCACGTCGCACCGAGCGGATACGGACTGCCCGGCCAGACTCTCATCGCGCGGTTTGCCACACGCACATTCTCATTTGGAATTGTGGAATTCTGGAAATCCGCAATTTGGAAATCCGCGAATGTCCGGTAACGTGAACCTGTGAAGGATCAGCGCGGACTCGAGCTGATGCGGCGGTGGGCGCGCATTTTCGACAGCGCGTTCCGAATTCCGGGAACCAGGATCACCTTCGGCATCGATCCCCTGCTCGGGTTCGTGCCGGGCATCGGCGATCTCGCCTCGCCGATCCTCTCGATGTTCATGGTCTGGCACGGCGCGAAGCTGCGCGTGCCGAAGGTCGTGCTGGCGCGGATGGTGCTCAATGCGCTGATCGACGCCACCGCCGGCATCGTCCCCGTCTTCGGCGATCTGTTCGACTTCGGTTGGAAGGCGACCGCATGGAATCTCGCGCTGCTCGAGAAGCATGCGATGCCGGGTCAGCGCGCCAGCCGAGGCGACTGGATCTTTGTCATCGGCTGCTGCGTCGTGCTCGCCGGCGCCGCCATCCTTCCGTTCCTCGCGCTCTGGTTGCTCGGGAAATGGCTCGGCCGCGGGCTCTTCTGAGCGCGCCCTATTCGCCGAGCAGCTCGCCGACCGGCTGCAGATCGTCGATGTGATCGCAGACGGCCTTCACCATCATCAGCATCGGCACCGCGAGCACCGCGCCCCACACACCCCAGATCCAGCTCCAAAAGAGCAGGCCGACGAAAATGGCCACCGGGTTCATGCGGGCGGCGCGACTCATGAGCGTCGGCGTGAGCAGGAAACCCTCGAGGCTGGTAATGACGAACGCGACAGCCGACACCGTGATCGTCTTCGGCACGTCGTCGAACTGCATGAACGCGACGATCGCCAGCCCGCCGGAGACGAGTACGGGTCCGAGGTAGGGAATCGAATTGAAGATGCCGGCGAGCAGGCCCCAGATGACGTACTGCTGGACGCCGAGATACCACAGCGCCGCCGACGTCGCGACGGCGACGATAAAGCTGGTGAAGACCTGGACGCGGATGAAGTTGCCGATCTGGCTGTTGATTTCGTCGAGGATCTGGACGGTCAGCTTCTTCTGCCACAGCGCCGGACCGGCAATCTTCACGAACTTGCGTTTGTACAAATCGCCCGTGACCAGGAAGAAGTAGACGAGGAACAGGATCACGGCGAACTGCCCCGCCGCGCCGATCAGGTTCATGCCGCCCCAATAGAGGTAGCTCTTGGCGTCGAATGCGGGTTCGACCACTTCGACTTTCTGCACGTTCGGCGCGTTGGGCACCGGTTTGGGTTCCGACGTCTGCGAGGCCGCCTCGGCGGTGCGCTGAATCTCGGTCGCCGCCTTCTGCACTTCGCCGAGCGCGCCGGTGTTGCTGCGTCCGTGGCGCTGCACGCGATCGCGAATGCGCTGCGCCGCTTCGGGGACCTGCCGCACGACCGCGAGCGCCTGGCCCGACAAACTGTAGGCGCCGAGGCCGAGGATCGAGACGAGCACCACGAGCGCGATCGCCGCGCCGATCGATCGCGGCACGCGGATGCGGACGAGGCCGGAGACGAGGGGCTCGAGCGCGTAAGCGACGAGCACGCCGATCACGATCGGCACCAGCACGGTCTGCGTCCACTGCAGGATCAGAATCAGCGCGACGCAGGCGATGAACATCAGCGGCAGTCCGGGCCAGTTGCTGACGTCGACAACCGTGGGCGGCGGCTCGTCGGGTTGCCCAGGCGTGGGCGCGAGCGGCGCGGCCGCCGGCTCGATGCCGCGGGTGCCTGTGGGCGTTTCGTCGGGCGAAGAATCGCGCGGTGTATCGACCATTACAATCTGAACCATGAGCTGCAAGATTAACGCCGAGGTTGCCCTCAGCGGGACGCCGAACCAACGTCGTTCAGTGGCCCGATCGACGTCGTGCGAGGAGCTCGGGTGAAAGTTGACGCGTTTGATTTCGACCTTCCCCCGGAACTCATTGCACAGGATCCAGTTGCGCGCGGCGAATCGCGCCTGCTCGTGCTTCACGCGGCTTCGGGCAAACTCAGCCATGCATCCGTGCGCGACCTGCCGAGCTACCTGAGACCAGGCGATGTCCTGGTCGCCAATGACACCCGCGTGTTTCCTGCCCGCCTCATCGGTCGCCGCGTCCCGTCCGGCGGCGCTGTCGAATGCCTGCTGTTACACCCGGACGTTTCTGACGAGAGGTATCGGCAATCGGAGGGCGAAGCCACCTGGCAGGCGCTGATGCACCCGGGGCAGAAGCTGAAGCCTGGCGCGCGTGTCGTCTTCGAAGCGCGCGGCGTCCGGCTGCATGGGGAAGTACTCGAGCGGCTGTTCTTCGGCCGTCGGCGAATCCGGCTGACCGCGGAAACGGGCACGGTCGCCGACGCGATCGACGCGATCGGCCACATTCCGCTGCCGCCGTACATCCATCGCGATGACCCGCTCGCGGATCGCGAGCGTTATCAGACGGTATTCGCGTCGCATCGCGGATCGGTGGCGGCGCCGACCGCCGGACTGCACTTCGACGCGCCGCTGCTCGATGCGATCGATCGCGCCGGAGTGGAACGGGTGATGATTACTCTTCACGTTGGCTATGGCACATTCAAGCCCGTGCGCGTCGACAACGTCGAAGAGCACGTCGTCGATCCGGAGCCATACGAGATCTCCGATGCTGCGGCGGCCGCAATCAACGCCGCGCTGGCTGATGGACGGCGGGTGATTGCGGTGGGGACGACCACGACGCGCGCGCTCGAAGACGCGGCCCGCCGCAGCGGACTGCCGCGGGGCGTGCACGCGGGCGGCGCCTGGGCAGACGTCTTCATTTATCCAGGCTTCGAGTTTCGCGTCATCTCCGGTCTGATGACCAACTTTCACCTCCCGAAGTCGTCCCTGCTCATGCTCGTTGCCGCATTCGCCGGATCTCGGTCATCGAGCGCAAGCGATCGTGACCTCGTCGAAGGACGCGATCGCGTGCTCGCCGCGTATCGCGCCGCGGTCGCCGAACGCTATCGTTTTTACTCGTATGGCGACGCGATGCTGGTGGTGTGACGGCGGACGAGAACCGATCCGGATGGCCCATGGCGATTGCCAATCGTCGAACGCGGTTGAATATGTCCACTGAGCTGGCGTCCGCCGTCGGGCGGAAGGTATATTCGCTGCGTGAAGTTCAGCTACGAAGAGTTCGATCTCTCCGGCGTGAAGACCTATCCGCTCGCCGCGCGCAAGAGCAAGGCGAACGCAGAGGATTTCGCGGCACCACCGGCGACGAACATCGGCGCGCTCGTCGACGCGCTTCCGTCAATTCTCGCCGGCGCCGATTTCAAAGCCGTCGTGACGGCCCTGAAGCAGGCGCGGGACGACGGCCATGGGATCGTCTGGGGACTCGGCGCGCACGTCTTGAAAACCGGATTGTCGCCCGTGCTCATCGACCTGATGGAGCGGGGATATATCTCGGCGATCGCATTGAACGGCGCGGGCGTGATTCACGATTTCGAGCTGGCGCTATCTGGATCGACGTCCGAGGATGTGGACGAAGCGCTCGGTCCCGGCCGCTTTGGAATGGCCGAAGAGACGGGCGTCCTCCTCAATCGAGCTATCAATGAGGGCGTCGCCAGAGGCATGGGGTTCGGACAGGCAGTCGTTGACTATCTGCATCGCACGCAGCCGCCGTACGCGAACGTGAGCGTCCTCGCCGCCGCGGGGCGCCTCGAGATTCCCGTCACCGTCCATGTCGCGATCGGCACGGACATCATTCATATGCATCCCACGGCATCAGGCGCCGCATTGGGAGAGGGCAGCCTGCGGGACTTCCGCTATTTCGTATCGAACGTCGCCCGACTGGAGCGGGGCGCCTACCTGAATTGCGGTTCGGCCGTCATCCTGCCGGAGGTTTTTCTCAAAGCGGTGGCTCTCGCGCGCAATCGCGGCCGTTCGCTCAGCGGGCTCACGACCATCAACATGGATTTCCTGCGACATTACCGAACGCACACCAACGTGGTGACGCGACCCGTAGCCGGCATCGGCAAGGGCTACTCGCTGGTAGGGCATCACGAGATCATGATTCCGTTGCTCTCTGCCGCGCTCGCCTGAACGAGAACGCGGTCGGCTGAGCACAACCCCTCGACGCTGGACCCTCGGTCCTCCCCTGTTATAATCAAAGATTCCTGCCGGTGTAGCTCAGTTGGTTAGAGCACGCGGCTCATATCCGCGGAGTCCGGGGTTCAAGTCCCTGCACCGGCACCACTTTTCAATCGGCAAATCTGGTAATCGGGGAATCTGGTAACGGGTTCGCGGCAACCCGATTCACCGGTTCACCGATTTCCCGATTACCGGATCACCCGATACCCGATCGACATGACTCTCCCGCGCCGCGCGCACGAGGCGATCCGGCGTCAGCGGTTGACGCGAGCCGACGAGTCCGTGTTGTGCGCGCTGTCGGGCGGGGCCGATTCGGTGGCGCTCCTGTTCATCCTGCGCGAGCTCGCGGAGGCCGGCATGCTGCGTCTCGCCGGGGCGGCGCATTTGAATCACCAGCTGCGCGGTGCCGAAGCGGATGCCGACGAGCGGTTCTGCCGCGCGCTGTGCGAACGGCTCGGCATCCCGATCGCAATCGAACGCGCGGATGTGGCGGCGCTGGCGCGCGCGCAGAAGCGATCGATCGAGGACGCGGCGCGCAGCGCACGGTACGCCTTTCTCGAACGCGCCGCCGACGCGCTGCAAGCCGATACCATTGCCGTCGCGCACACCGAAGAGGACCAGGCCGAGACGTTTCTGCTGCGGCTGATGCGCGGCGCGGGGACGCGTGGCCTCGCGGCCATCCGGCCGCGCGCCGGCCGTGTCATCCGGCCTCTCCTGGACGTCAGGCGCGCCGAGCTGCGGGAGTATCTGGCCGCGCTCGGCGAGACCTTTCGCGAAGACGCCTCGAACCTCGACGTCAGCTTCGCGCGCAACCGCGTCCGCCACGAACTGATTCCGTTACTTCAATCACGATTTTCGCCGTCCGTGGTGCGGGTGCTCGCCCGGGAGGCGGCGCTGGCAGGGCAGGATGAAGAATTTCTTGCCGCGGAAGCAATCAAACTGGCCGCCCGGATCGTCTTAATCACTACAGAGGTCACGCTGGACGTCCCCGGGCTCAGGTGCGCGCCGCGCGCGCTGAGCTCGCGTGTGGCGCAGGCGGCGCTGCAGCGGCTGGCAGGCGCGAAGTCCATCCACTTCGATCACATCGAACGCTTGCTCGCGCTCGCAGAGCAGGATGCGGCGCCTGGCCGGGCCGTCAGTCTGCCCGGTCAATACGCGATTCGCGTCGGCGACAGCATCGTGTTGCGAGCGGCGCCGACGAGGGCCGAGCAAGAACGTGGGCCCGCCGAACGAAGCTCGCAAGGGGAAGGTGGGCTTGTCCACGGAGGCGCGCAGGGCGAAGGCGGGACCGATTTCGCAGTTTCGCTGTCTATTCCTGGTGAGGTTCAGCTCGGGACCATGGCGGTCGGGGCCGAGCGGCTGCCGGGCCCGACAGCCCCCGCAGGGCGTCCAACCAAGTGGGCGGCACGCGGTATGGAAGTAGGGATTTCAGCGGCGGCCGTCGCGTTGCCGCTGGCGGTCCGCGGCCGGCGTCCGGGAGACCGCTTTCGGCCGCTCGGGGCACCCGGCCGGCGGAAACTCCAGGATTTCCTGGTCGACCGCAAAGTCCCACGGGAAGAACGGGATAGCCTTCCGCTGGTCGTCGACGGGCGCGATCGCATCGTCTGGGTAGTAGGGCACTCGGTCGCCGAGGACTTTCGCGTCACGGACCCCTCGGAAGCCGTGATACTCTTGAAAGTCAGGCATTTAGGAGGCGTAGGTTGAACTCGACCCTCAAGAGCTTGCTGTTCTGGATGGTCCTCATCGTGGTGGGGGCTCTGATCTGGAATTTTTCGAATAACTTCCAGCGCAGCGAGACGCCGATGAACTTCACGGCCTTCCTCCAGCGCGTCGACAAGGGAGAAGTCGCCAGCGTGACGATGACCGGTAACGAGATTACCGGCATCCTCAACACATCCCCGGCCGGAGACGGCAGCGCCAAGTTCCGCACCTACGCGCCATCGCAGTTCGAAGGGCTCGCCAATCGCCTCAACGATCGCGGCGTCACCATCAACGCGAAGCCTGAAACGACCAGCCCCTGGGCCACGCTGCTGTATTCCTGGGCGCCGATCCTGCTGATGATTGGCTTCTGGCTGTTCATCATGCGCCAGATGCAGAGCGGGGGAAACAAGGCGCTGTCGTTCGGCAAGAGCCGCGCGAAACTGTCGTCCAGCTCGCAGAAGAAGGTCACCTTCAAGGACGTTTCCGGCGTCGACGAGGCGAAGGAAGAGCTCCAGGAAATCATCGAGTTCCTCAAGGAGCCGCAGAAGTTCCAGAAGCTTGGCGGCCGCATTCCCAAGGGCGTGCTGCTGATGGGATCGCCCGGCACCGGCAAGACGTTGCTCGCGCGCGCGGTCGCCGGCGAAGCCAACGTGCCGTTCTTCTCGATCAGCGGTTCGGATTTCGTCGAGATGTTCGTCGGCGTCGGCGCCTCGCGCGTCCGCGACTTGTTCGAACAGGGAAAAAAGAACGCACCCTGCATCGTTTTCATCGATGAGATCGACGCCGTCGGCCGCCACCGCGGCGCCGGGCTCGGCGGCGGCCACGACGAACGCGAGCAGACGCTGAACCAGCTGCTCGTCGAGATGGACGGCTTCGAGTCGAACGAAGGCGTGATCCTCGTCGCCGCGACCAATCGTCCCGACGTCCTCGATCCGGCGCTACTGCGCCCGGGCCGTTTCGATCGCCGCATCGTCGTCAATCGTCCGGACGTGAAGGGACGCGAAGGCATCCTCGCGGTGCATACCAAGAAGATCCCGCTCGCCGACGACGTGAACATCCACGTGCTCGCGCGCGGCACGGCCGGCTTCTCCGGCGCGGACCTCGCGAACCTGGTGAACGAGGCGGCGCTCAACGCCGCACGCTACAACCAGAAAGTCGTGCGCATGCACGATTTCGAGTTCGCCAAAGACAAGGTCATGATGGGGTCGGAGCGCCGCTCGATGATCATCTCCGAGGAGGAGAAGAAGGTCACGGCGATCCACGAGGCCGGCCACGCACTGCTGGCAGTCGTGCTGCCGCACGCCGATCCGATCCACAAGGTCACCATCATCCCGCGCGGCATGGCGCTCGGCGTCACGATGCAGCTGCCGGAAGGCGATAAGCACAATTACACGCGCGACTATCTCAACGACCAGATCGCGATCCTGCTCGGCGGCCGTCTCGCTGAGGAGCTCACCAACGGCGGCATGACGACGGGCGCCGGCAACGATCTCGAGCGCTCGACGGAGCTCGCGCGCAAGATGGTTTGCGAGTGGGGCATGAGCGACGCGATGGGGCCGCTCACCTTCGGCAAGAAGGAAGAGCAGATCTTCCTCGGCCGCGAGATCGCGCAGCACCAGGACTACAGCGAAGACACCGCCATCCGCATCGACCATGAGATCAAGCGGTTCGTGACGTCCAATTACGAGCGCGCCAAGACGGTCCTCGAAGAGCACCGCGTCGCGCTCGAGCGCATCGCCGAAGAGCTCCTGGCGCGTGAAGTGCTCGACGCCGAACAGGTCCGCCGCATCGTCCGCGGCGAGGCGCTGGAAGCGCACAAGCCCGCGCCAAGCTCCGCCGCCGTCGCCGAAGCTGCGCGTCAGACTGCGAAGGAGCGGCCGCTGCAGATTCCGCCCCTCAACAAGCCGCTGACGCAGGAATAGTCCGGACTCGGGTAATCGGAAAATTCAGGGTCTGCGCGGCCTACCTGCCGCGCTTTGGCGCGCGCGGCAGCGCGTGCATGCGAGAGTCCCCGATTCGCCGAGTCCCCGATTTTCCGATTCCCACATGATTGCGCGCCGTTCCTTCGCGGTTCCCCTTCCCTCCAGGGAACCGCTCCTTCTCGGCGCGCGAACCCTCCTGATGGGAATTCTCAACGTCACGCCCGACTCATTCGCCGACGGGGGTCTGCACTTCGACGCCGACCGGGCCGTCGACGCCGGCCTGCGCATGGCTGACGACGGCGCCGACATCATCGATGTTGGTGGCGAGTCGACGCGTCCCGGCGCCGCGCCCCTGGACGAAGCTGAAGAGATGCGCCGCGTCGTGCCGGTCGTCGAGCGTTTGGCGGCCCGCGTCAAGGTTCCGATTTCCATAGACACCTACAAGGCGTCGGTGGCGCGGGCAGCGATCGGCGCAGGCGCCGTCATCGTCAACGACATTAGCGGGCTGCAGTACGACGGCGATCTCGCACGCGTTGTGGCCGACAGTGGCGCTGCGGTCGTCCTGATGCACACGCGCGGACGATCCGACGAAATGTACCAGCTCGCGACGTACAAAGACGTCGCTGCCGAAGTCACGCGCGAGCTGAGCGAGGCAAAGGAGCGCGCGAGTCGATCTGGTGTGCGCGAGGAGTCGATCATTCTCGATCCGGGAATCGGCTTCGCCAAGAAAGCAGTACACAGCGTCGACGTTCTGGCGCATCTCGATACGCTCGCCGAGCTCGGCCGGCCGATACTGTCGGGCCCTTCGCGGAAGTCGTTCTTGAAATACGCGCTAGGCGAACGCGATCCGGACGAGCGTGAGTGGGGCACTGCCGCAGCCGTCGCGGCGAGCGTTCTCCTTGGCGCACATATCGTTCGCGTGCATGGCATCAAATCGATGGCCGACGTCGTGAGGGTTGCCGACCTCATCCGCGACGCGCGTACCGACCCATGGCAATCGCGTTGCAGCGAGAGACAGTAACCGAGGAGGTTACTGATGGGTCATATGGATCACGATCGCCCCGACGATTCGAACGCACGCCGCCACGACAATTCGGTCGCGGAAGAGACGTCGGCAACCGGTCAGCGCATCAAGGGCGCGATCAAGGATGCCGCCGGAGATCTGACTGACAACGAAAGCCTCGAGGAGAAGGGCGAGCGCGAGAACGCCGCCGGTCGGGACCGTCAGCGCCGCAACGACGCAGTCTAACCGTCAGCGCGCGGGGTGTTCACACCTCGCGCGCCCCGCGACCCATCCAGCATCGCAGCGCATTCGCAGCGGCCAACCCGCACATCTTTCATCGAAGAGTCTTGCGGACGGCGGCGCCCGGCAACGGAGTGATCGTGCGCCAAGGCAACAGAACTACGGGTGTGTGCGCGCTCGCATCGGGGCAGGACGAATGGGGGATACGATAAGCTTACGCCCGGATGCCGGATTATCTCGCCAATCTGCTGCGGCGGCCGCCCGTCGGCTGGTGGGACGTACTCGATATCCTCATCGTTTCGGTCCTCATCTACGAGTTCCTGAAGCTGATACGCGGCACTCGAGCCGTGCAGATGGCTGTGGGGTCGCTTCTCGTCATCGGCCTGTTCTATATATCGCAGCTGGCGCCGCTGCAGACGCTGAACTGGCTGATCCGCAACGCGCTCGTCTACGTCGCCTTCGCGGCTATCGTCATCTTTCAATCTGACATCCGCCGCGCACTCGCCCATTTCGGGCAGGCGCCTTTCTTCCGCTATTTCAATCGCCAGGAGGCGGCTGACGAGACGATCGAGGAAGTCGTCGTCGCCGCCACCATGCTGTCGCAGCAGAAGGTCGGGGCGATCGTTGCCATCGAACGCGAGATCGGACTGCGCAATTACATCGAGAGCGGCATTCCGCTCGACGCGACCCTTACGTACGACCTGCTGGTGACGATCTTCAGGCCCGGCTCGCCGCTGCACGATGGCGCGGTGATCCTGCAGGAAGGACGGGTCGCTGCGGCGGCGTGCTTTCTGCCGTTGACGGTGAATCCTCGGCTGAGCCGTGAGCTTGGCACTCGACATCGCGCCGCGATCGGTCTCACGGAGGAGAGCGACGCAGCGGCTGTGGTCGTGTCGGAAGAGTCCGGACTGATCTCGATCGCGCTGAACGGCGCGATACAGCGTGGACTATCGCCCGACGAGCTGCGTGAACGGCTCAAGGGCCTCGTGCAGCAGCGGCGCGGCGCCGGCATGTTCCCGCGCAGGGGGCGGGAGTGATGCGCTATCACCCGTTTCGCTACCTGGGCTTGAAAGCGCTCGCGGTGCTGCTCGCGACGGTGTTGTGGTTTACCGTTGCCGGCGAGCACATCGTGGAGCGCAGCCTGCGAGTGCCGCTCGAGTTCCGCAACATCCCCGACGCGATGGAAATCGTCGGCAACGCGCCCGACAGCGTGGACGTGCGGGTGCGCGGGGCCTCCGCGGTACTCAGCAGGGTCCAGCCCGGCGAAATCATGGCGGTGCTCGATTTGAGCGGCGCGCGAACGGGGCCGCGTCTGTTTCCGATCCGCGCCGACGAAGTCCGTGCGCCGTTCGGGGTCGAAGTGTCCCAGGTGACGCCGGCGATGCTCGCCCTGGAGCTGGAGAAGTCGGCACGGCGGCGAGTGCCGATCGTGCCGGCGACGGAAGGCGATCCTGCGCCTGGCTTCGTCATCGGCCGCACGTCCGCCGATCCACCGACGGTGGAGATCATCGGCCCCGACTCACGCGTGCGGCAGGTTGCGGAAGCGACGACCGAGCCGGTGTCGGTCAAGGACGCGAAGACGCGCGTCCGCGACAACGTCACAGTGGGCGTGATCGATTCGTCGGTGCGGCTGACCGAACCGCTGTCTGCGAATGTCACGGTCGAGATCTGGCCGGCGCCGGTGGAGCGCCAGGTCCCCGACGTCCCGATTCGCTATCGCAATCTCGGCACGGGCTTGCGCGCGACGCTCTCGCCGCAGATTGCGCACGTGACCATCCGCGGGGCGAAGGATGCGCTGGCGGACTTGCGCGGCGACAACATCCAGGCGTTCGTGGATCTTGCCGGTCTGGGAGCGGGCCGGTACAATCTGCGGGTTCAGGTGGATCGCGCGGAGCGCTTCGGGGTGGTCTCGGTCGATCCGGCGATCGTTTCTGTCGCGATTCGGTGAGAGCGCGGCTCGGGACGCTAGAGGTGCTACGGGTGTTAGAGGTGTTTCAGTTGTCGCAGGTCGGATCAGCAAATCAGTGCGCGCGCACCCCAAGCACCCTTAGCACCCGAGCACCCTTAGCACCCCGAGCACCCTTGGCACCAGCACCTTTAGCACCTGCCCGCACCCTTAGCACCCTCAGCACGACAGACGCATAGTGTCTCCCCATCTTTTCGGAAC
>JBKPSE010000253.1:0-12240 GCA_046765855.1 Acidobacteriota bacterium
CAAGCCCGTGACGCTGGTGAAGACGCTCGCTGACGTCCCCGGCGCGATTGCGCGCATCGCGCGCCGTAATGATCTGGTGATCACACTCGGCGCGGGGTCAATCGGCACGATATCCAATCGCATTCTCGAGGCACTTGAGACTCGCTCTGCCGGAGCCGGAGGCGAAGGCGCATGAGCATCAAGGCCCCCGCGGAAAAGAACTTTCGCCGCGCCAAGGCACGGCCGTCGGGCAAGAAGACCGTTCGCGGCGCGATGCGGTTCGTGTCATGGCGCCTGGCACGCTGGAGCGCCGCGATGCTGGTCGTCGGCTACGCCGGCTATCGCGCGACGACGCTCGTCGTCCATGCCTCAGGGCTGCAGGTGCGCCGGATCTCCGTCCACGGCAACGTGCGCGTGTCGAGCGGTGAAGTGCAGGCGCTGATTGAAGGACTGCGCGGCTCGAGCATCATCACCGCCGACCTGGCGAGCTATCGACGACGGCTCATGGAGTCACCGTGGGTCGCGAAGGTCGCCATGCGGCGGGTGTTGCCGTCGACGATCGAGGTGTTCGTGTCGGAGCGCACCCCGATCGGGCTGTGCCGTCTCGGCAGCACTCTCTACCTCGTCGACGCCGGCGGGACGCTGATCGACGAGTTCGGGCCGCAGTACGCGGAGTTCGATCTGCCGATCGTCGACGGGCTCGTCCGCGCGCCTGCGTCCGGGCAGCCGACGATTGACGAGCAGCGCGCCGAGCTCGCCGCGCGGGTCATCGACGCGCTCGCGCCGCGCAAGGACATCGCCCGCAAGATCTCGCAGATCGACGTGCGCGACGCGCACGACGCGGTGGTGTTGCTCGACGACGATCCGGCGCTGCTCCACCTCGGCGAAGAGAAGTTCCTCGAGCGCCTTCAGTCCTACGTCGATCTCGCGCCGGCGCTGCGCGCGCAGGTGCGGGAGATCGATTACGTCGACTTGCGGTTCGGCGAGCGGGTGTACGTGAGGCCCGCGAAACGGTGAAGAAAGGGACAACCTGTGGCTCGTAAGGAACGCTATCTGGTCGGCCTCGATGTCGGCACCTCGAAGATCGCGGCCATCGTCGGGGAAATGACCGACGCCGGCGGGCTGGACATCATCGGGCTCGGCCTTGCCGATTCGAAGGGCATCCGCCGCGGCGTCGTCGTCAATCTGGAGGCGGCGGTGGACTCGATCAAGAAGGCGATCGACGACGCGGAGCTCACCGCCGGCGTCGAGATTGATTCCGTCCATCTCGGCCTTTCGGGCGCGCACGTCAAGGCATTCAACAGCCGCGGCGTGGTCGCCGTTGCCGGCAAGAACCGCGAGATCACGCGTGAAGACGTGCGCCGCGCGATCGACGCGGCCAAGGCGGTCGCGCTGCCGAGCGGGCGCGAAATCCTGCACGTGCTGCCGCAGGACTTCGTCGTCGACGAACAGGACGGCATCGGCGCGCCCGTCGGCATGACCGGCACGCGCCTCGAAGTCAACGTGCACGTCGTCACCGGCAGCGCCTCGTCGACGCAGAACATCGTCGCCTGCGTCAACCGCGCCGGCGTCGCGGTACTCGACACCGTGCTCGAACAGCTGGCGGCAAGCGAAGCGGTGCTGACCGACGACGAGAAGCAGCTCGGCGTGGCCATTGTCGATGTCGGCGGCGGCACGACGGACTTCGCCATCTTCGAACGAGGCAGCATCTGGCACACCGGCGTCGTCGCGGTCGGCGGCGATCACTTCACCAACGACATCGCCGTCGGCCTGCGCACGCCGATTCCGGATGCGGAAAAGATCAAGCGCCGCTGCGGCTGCGCGTTGTCGGCCATGGTGGCGGAAGACGAGACCATGGACGTGCCGAGTGTCGGCGGCCGCAAGCCGCGGGTGATGGCGCGGCGCATCCTCTCCGAGATTCTGCAGCCGCGCGCCGAGGAGATCTTTCATCTGCTGTGGGACGAAATCCGCCGGGCGGGTTTCGAGAAGTCGCTCAACTCGGGCATCGTGCTGACCGGCGGCGGCGCGATGCTCGAAGGCATGGCGGAAATCGCCGAACAGATATTCGATCTGCCGATCCGCCGCGGCGTGCCCGCCGGCGTCGGCGGTCTCGCCGATCACGTCAACAATCCCGCGTTCGCCACCGCCGTCGGGCTGGTGATGTACGCGCACAGGAATCACGTCGGTGAAGTCGCGCGTCCGGTCGGGGCCGGCGCGTTCGGGCGCGTGGCCGGACGGCTGCGCGGTTTGTTCAAGGAATTTTTCTGATGGAGGGCCGAATGGCTGATCAGGACGCGTCCACGCTGCGGTTGAGGCTCGACGAGGAAGGACGGACGGGCGCCCGCATCAAGGTCGTGGGCGTCGGCGGCGGCGGCAGCAACGCCGTCAACCGCATGGTACAGGCGGGACTCGACGGGGTCGAGTTCATCGTCGCCAACACCGATCTGCAGGCGATCAAGCTGAACGCGGCGCCGCACAAGATCCAGATTGGCGCCAAGCTGACGAAGGGGCTCGGCGCCGGCGCCGATCCGAACATCGGGCGGCAGGCGGCGCTCGAGGATACCGACAAGCTGATCGAGGCGCTCGACGGCGCCGACATGGTGTTCGTGACCACCGGTCTGGGCGGCGGCACCGGCACCGGCGCGGCGCCGGTGATCGCCAGCCTGGCGAGCGAGCTCGGCGCGCTGACGATCGCCGTCGTCACCAAGCCGTTCAAGTTCGAGGGCAGAAAGCGCCAGCTTCAGGCGGAGCGCGGACTGGAAGAGCTCCGCGACTGCGTCGACACCGTCATCACCATCCCGAACGAACGGCTGCTGGCGACGATCGCGCGCACGACCTCGCTGACCGACGCGTTCACGAACGCTGACGACGTCCTGCGGCAGGCGATCCAGGGCATCTCCGATCTGATTCTCGTGCCCGGGTTGATTAATCTGGATTTTGCCGACGTGAAGACGATCATGGCGGGCATGGGCATCGCGATCATGGGCACCGGCGTCGGCGAAGGGGAGAGCCGGGCGCTGGACGCAGCCAACCACGCGGTCTCGAGCCCGCTGCTCGAGGATGCCTCCGTCAAAGGCGCGCGCGGCGTGATCATCAACGTCACCGGCGGGCCGGACCTGTCGCTGATCGAGGTGAGCGAGGCCTCGGCCATCATCCAGGAAGCGGCGCACGAGGACGCCAACATCATCTTCGGCGCGGTCGTGGACCAGCGGATGGAGGGCAAGGTCAAGATCACGGTGATTGCGACCGGCTTCGATCGCGTGGCGGCGGTGAAGCAGGCAGCGGCGTCGGCGGCCGTGACCCCGGTGGATTTGCAGTCTTACGCGTCCTTCCAAGTGCCCGAGAAGGTTGCGGCATCGGGCGGAGGCGGCCCGCGCCTGACCGTGACGCGCCGGCCGGTGCTCGTAATGCCCATTGCCGCGGCGGCCGCAGACCCGTCCAACGACACGTTCAGCCCCGGGGCCGAGTTCGAGCCCGTATCGCCGCTGGATGTGCCGGCATTCCTGCGCCGGCAGAACGAAGGCTGATTATCCCGGGTCGCGCGTCGCTGGTGGTACACTAGGTATATCCAGGGCACGCGCGACCTTCGCCTCTTCAGGCGCGCTTCGCGCACGATTCTCACGTAACACCTGATCCGTTAAATGGCGCCTCGTCACGCACGCGGGCGCGAGAGCGACGTTCCCGACCTTCTGGCGAAGGAAGTCGGCTACATCCGAAAGCCGCACGGCGGACGGCTGCGGGTAGCGCTCGCGTTCCCGAACACGTACTTCGTCGGAATGTCCAACCTGGGCTTCCAGACCGTCTACCGGCTCTTCAACGAGCTGCCGGACGTGGTGTGCGAACGCGTCTGCCTGCCGCCGAAGCAGGAACTGCAGGCGGCGCTGATATCAGGCGACGCGCTGCGTACGATCGAGTCGAACACCCCGGTCCGCGATTTCGACGTCCTCGCTTTTTCCGTCTCGTTCGAGTGGGATTACACCAACGTCCTTTCCATGCTCCGCCTGGCCGGCATCCCCGTGCGGGCGGAGGCGCGAACCAAGCACGATCCGCTGATCGTCATCGGCGGCGCGGTCACGTTCGTCAATCCTGAACCGCTCGCGCTGTTCGCGGATGTGATCGCCGCCGGCGAAGGGGAAGTGTTGATCCCCTCGCTGACGACGGCGATTCGTGCCGCATCGGATCGCGACGAGCTGCTGCGCCTCCTCGCGACCGAACGCGGCTTCTACATTCCGTCGTTCTACGACGTCCGCTACAACGGCGACGGGACGATTGCCGCTTTCGAAGCGAAGGCCGGCACCGGCGCTCCCCCCGCGGTGAAAAAAGCTGCGGTCAAGAGCACCGATCGCCTCGACCCGCCGTCGACCCGTGTTTTTACGCCGGACACCGAGTTCGGGTCGCGCTTCCTGATCGAAGTCGTGCGCGGCTGCGCGAACCTGTGCCGGTTCTGCTGGGCCGGTTATAACTACCTGCCCGTCCGCGCGTTTCCCGCCGACCGGATCCTCGAGCTTGCCCGCGAGGCGAAGCCATACTCGAATCGCGCCGGCCTGGTATCGATCGCGCTCTGCGACCATCCCGAGATCGAGCGGATCCTCTCCGGCCTGCTGGCCATGGGGTATTCCATCTCCCCGGCATCGTTGCGCCTCGACGACCTCACCGACACGATCGTCGGCATGCTCCATCAAAGCGGCGAACGCTCGATCACGATCGCGCCCGAGACCGGATCCGACCGGCTGCGCCGCGTCATCAACAAGACGGTCACCAACGCCGAGATCCTCGACAAGGCCGACCTGATTTTTCGCGCCGGCATGGAGAACCTGAAGCTCTATTACATGCTCGGCCTGCCAACCGAATCGGATGCCGACCTCGAGAGCATCCGCGATCTGACGGCGCAGCTGCGCGACGTCATGTTAAGGCACGCACGCCCCAAGGGGCGTCTCGGACGGATCGTCGCCAGCGTGAATCCGCTTATCCCCAAGCCCGGCACTGCGTACCAATGGCTGGCGATGGAAGATCCGGCGCTCACCGAGCGCAAAGCGAAGCGGCTGCGTACCCTGGTCGCCGATCTCGACAACGTCTACTTCAACATCAAGTCGGAGCGGCACTCCTACTATCAGGCGCTGCTCTCGCTCGGCGACCGCCGCGTCGCACCCGCCATCGAAGCCGCCGAGCGGAACGGCGGCAACTGGCGCGCGGCAGTCGCCGAAAGTGGAGTCGACGCCGACTTCTACATCTTTCGCGATCGTTCGAGCGATGCGGTCCTGCCATGGGACATCATCGACGGCGGCATGAAGTCCGCTTTCTTCCGCGCCGAATTCGACAAGGGCCTGAAGGAGGAGTGGACGCTGCCACCGAAACGATCCGCCGAGAACAAGAAGTTTCTGCCGGTACTCTCTTGATCCGGCGGGCGTCGCCTGCCCGATCCTCGTTCCCGCTTCCCGCGCTGCGCTCGTCGTTCCGCTAGGCGGTCGCTTCCACCGGCGCGCCGACGTGTTCGGCGTACGCTTCCAGAATCAGGTCGCGCAGCCGGGTCTGGCCGGTGCTGTCGTCGATCGGCCGCAGCAGCGAGAACGATCGACGCTCGCCGTTGACGGAGAAGGCGCGTGCCGGAAACGTGACGTTGCGGCCCGGCCCGTTCTTCCGCTCCCACACGGCGAAGCCAATGAGCTTCAGTCCTTCGAGCGGTCCCTGAGTGAAATACAGCTCCGCGTCGGCGAGTTTACCGGGCGGGTTCCCTTTTCCGTTCAGCACGATCTTGATGGTCATCGGACGAGCCTCCGGCGGGAGGTGAGGCAAGCGGCGCGCCCGCGGGCGCGCAATCGAGATGTCCTGCCAACTGCAGGGAGCAGAGGGCCTTGTGCGGCGCGCCTGCCCGGGATGACGAACGAGGCCGGCGGGAAAGGGAAACGCGGGTTGTCGCTAGTCGTCGAGAAAAAGGACCTGCGCCAGCGCCAGCGCTTCGGAGTGCGTGATGGTCAGCAGCGATCGCGTCCCCTTCATTGCAGTGAACCGTCGTCCCGCGCCGCCCGACAACCGTAGTTGCGGCGGACCGCCGGCGCGGAAGACTTCGATGTCTTTCCAGAGCACGCCGCGCGAGTGGCCGGTGCCGAGGGCCTTCATCGCCGCCTCTTTCGCCGCGAACCGCGCCGCCAGGCTCGGGAGGGGATCGCGGTGCCGCATACAATAGGCGATCTCGCCGTCGGTGTAGACGCGGCGGAGGAAGCGGTCACCGTACCGTTCGAACACCTCGCGTACCCGCGGGATGTCCGTTGCGTCGAAGCCGAGTCCGATGATGGCCATGCCCGATCCCAAGCCTAACGACGCATTCGAGTGGACGCAAGAGCCGTGGGGCCGCGCCCTGCGCTGCACGCAGCTCCCGGCGCGTCATCTTTTTACCGCGCGCGATCTCGTCCTGCGTCAAGACGAGGCGGAATGGACTGCGGTGTCCGCCTCGCTCGGGGTGTCACGCGATCGGATGCTGCTGATCAAGCAGGTACACGGCACCAATGTCGCGGTGGCGCGACGCGGCCGCGGGAGCGCGTGGCCGAAACCGCAGGCGGACATCATCATCAGCGACGATCCCGACGTCGCGATCGGCGTGCGTGTTGCCGATTGCGCGCCAATCCTCCTGTTCGATCCGTCGCGGAACGTCGCCGGCGCCGTCCACGCCGGCTGGCGCGGCACGGCGTCGCACGCCGCCGTTGCCGCGGTCCGCGCGCTTCAGGGGGAGTTCGAGGTCCAGCCGGCGGATCTGATCGCGGCGATCGGACCGTGTCTCGACCGATGCTGCGGCGAGGTCGGACCGGAGGTCGTGGAAGCGTTCCGCGCCGGCGGCGCCGCCAACCGGTCGATCGACGCCTGGTTTTCAGCCGGCGAGGGCGATCGTTCGTTCCTCGATCTCGATCGCGCGAACCGCGATCAGCTAGAGACAGCCGGCCTGAATCCGGACAGAATCTTCACCTCGGACCTGTGCACGAAGACCCACAACCAGCGCCTGCACTCCTATCGCGCCGCGCGCGAGTCGGCCGGCCGCATCCTCGCCGCGATCCGCGTGGCGTCCACCTGACTCCGGGGTCAGGTCTGCAAAAGTGCCTCTGGTGGGGTCAGGTCTGGAAATCGGCTCTGACCTGGCACCCGCAACGTCCGTTTTGCAGACCTGACCCCCGAACTGGCGAGCGACCGGCGACCCGCGACGTCCGTTTTGCAGACCTGACCCCCGAACTGGCGAGCGACTGGCGAACCCGCGCGGTGATCAACGGACGACGGTTTCGCCGCGGAGCAGAGTCATCGGCCCGAACAGCATGCCCTGACCGATTTGCCCGGCGTCCATCCCGATAGTGCCGTCAAGACGATAGGGGACCGATTGGCGCGCGAGGATCCTGCGGGCGACGCCGCCGAGGCCGGGCAGATCGCTGAAGCTGACGTTGATGTCGATCGGCAGCTCGGTGTCGGCGCCCGCGCGCAAATCGAGGCCGAGCGGGAAATCAGCGTCGGCCGCCCGGGATTCATCGAGGAACAGCGTCCCCTTCAGAGTGCCGAGACGGACGCCGAACGCATTCGGATTGGTGACCTTGGTCCAGATGCGGATGCCCGCGCCATCGAGTCCGTTGAGACGGATTTCGGCCGAGCGGCCCGGGACCTGCTCGAAGCGCGGCGGCTGAACCAATGCCTTGAGTCCGCCGAGTCCCGCGGCACATGCTTGCAGGGCCAGGAGCGAAACGGCGACGACGAGCAGACGTGACCGCACGAGATGGTCCGGTGCAAAACGCTCGCCTGGCCGTCTGCCGGAAACTGAAGGGCGCGCCTACGACGCGGAGCTGTTCAGCTTCTGTTCGGCCTCGTCCATGCCGAGGTTCGACAGGCGATCCGCGTCCTTGTTGAATTCGCGGCGCACGTGTTCGAAGGTGACATGTCCAACCTCGCGCGCGAGAAGGGTGGCGCGCGCGTGCAGCGGCTGCAGACCCGGATGCTTCACTTTGAACCGTCCGCGCATCTGCTCGACGATCAGCAGCGAGTCCGCTTTGATATGGACGGCGTTGTGGCCGTGCTCCTTCGCCCAGGTGAGCGCGGCGAGCAGCCCGCTGTATTCGGCGACGTTGTTGGTCGCAATGCCGAGCGCGCCGTGCAGCTCCGCGAGCGGGGCGCCGTCCGGACCCTCGATGTGCACGCCGTAGCCGGCAGGGCCGGGATTGCCCCGCGCGCCGCCGTCAATATACGCAGTGATCACGAGGCCTGAGTCGCTGGCGTGGGAACGAAATAGAGGATGCGCTGGCAGCTGTCGCATTGCGTGATGCTGTCGTTGCGCCGCACCGTGTTGAACACCTGCGGGCGAAGGCGGACGTGACAGATGGTGCAGACGCCGTCCTTGGCTTCGGCGACGGCAATGCCCTGCCGCCGCGCCGCCGCGAGCTCGTAGGTGGAGAGCACGTGCTTGTCGAGAGCGGCGACGATCGCGGCGCGTTCGGCGCCAAGCGCGTCGAGCGTCTTCTGCAGCTCGGCGTGCTCGGACTGCAGCGACTTGCGCTCCGCGTCGACCGCTTTCTGCTGCGCGGCGAGCTCCGCTTCAGCCGCCTTGATCGTGCCGGTCAGCTCGTCGGCTTCCAGCATCCGCTCGAGGATCGCATCTTCGTGCTTCTTGACTTCCCCCTGGGCGTGGGCGATCTCGTGCTGGATGGCGTGGTACTCCTGATTGGTCTTCACCGCCATCGCCTGATCGCGGTATTTCGAGAGGCGCCCCTGGTGCAGCGCCACTTCCTTTTCAATCGCGCGGCGGGCTTCCTGATTGGCGGTGAGCCTGGCTTTGGCTTCGGCGAGGTGGTGTTTCGCGGCGTCGAGCCGCGCTTCGAACGTCTTTTCGCGCTCCGGTCCCTCCGCCAGTCTCTTGCGTGCGTCGCTGGCGGCGGTGTCGAGGCGCTGGAGAGCGATCACTCGCTCTAAATCCGCGTGCATGCTATGACGTTATTCTACATGCGACGGTCCACCTTGGCGGCGCGCGCCGCTTCTGTGGATACCTTTCAGTGGGCCTGCCCTCGCGTAGCACTCACGAAAGCCTGCCGGCCGCAGCTCACGCCTGCGGCGCAGCCTCCGCGCGATCGCGGGCGGAGACTGGTGGGCCCACCAGGACTCGAACCTGGAACGGGCCGGTTATGAGCCGGCGGCTCTAACCATTGAGCTATGGGCCCGATCCAGTCTACCGAAAAAACAAGAAGGCAGGTTGCCCTGCCTTCTGCCGTGAGCGACGGTCTACCGTCTACCGTCTACCGTCTACCGTCTACTGCCTACTGTCTACTGTTTACCGTCTACTGTCTACTGCCTACTGCCTACTGCCTACTGTTTACCGTCTACTGCCCTACGTGCGTCCCTCGAGGAACGCCTTCAGCTTGCGCGACCGCGACGGATGGCGCAGCTTGCGCAGCGCCTTGGCTTCGATCTGGCGGATCCGCTCGCGTGTGACGGCGAAGTTCTGACCGACTTCCTCGAGCGTGTGCTCGGAGCCGTCGCCGACGCCGAACCGCATCTTGATCACCTTTTCCTCGCGCGGCGTCAGCGTCTTCAGCACCTGATCGGTCTGTTCCTTGAGGTTCAGATTGATCACGGCGTCGGACGGCGACACCACCTGCCGGTCCTCGATGAAGTCGCCAAGGTGTGAATCTTCCTCTTCGCCGATCGGCGTTTCGAGCGAGATCGGTTCCTGCGCGATCTTCAGGACCTTGCGCACCTTGCTGACCGGGATGTCCATCCGCTGCGCGATCTCCTCGGACGTCGGTTCGCGGCCCAGCTCCTGCACCAGCGCGCGGGAGGTGCGGATCAACTTGTTGATCGTCTCGATCATGTGGACCGGGATGCGGATGGTGCGCGCCTGGTCGGCGATCGCGCGGGTGATCGCCTGCCGGATCCACCACGTCGCGTAGGTCGAGAACTTGTAGCCGCGGCGGTACTCGAACTTGTCTACCGCTTTCATCAGGCCGATATTGCCTTCCTGAATCAGATCGAGGAACTGTAGTCCGCGGTTGGTGTATTTCTTCGCGATCGACACGACGAGGCGGAGGTTGGCTTCGACCAGTTCCTTTTTCGCCTGTTCGGCCTGTGCTTCACCCTTCGAGATGGTCTCGAGCGTGCGCATCAGCTGTTCGGGCTTTTCCTCGAGCTCCGCGGCCATGGCGTTGACCTGCGCGCGCAGCTCCTTCTGCTGCTTGAGGAGGTTCTTGCGCTCCTCCTCCTTCAGCTTCGGCCGCCGGTTCTTCATCGTCAGCTGCCGCTCGATGTAGGCGATCTGGCGCTGGAAGCGCATCACCGCTTCGACCTTTTCCTTGATCTGGTCGATCATGCGGCGCTTGATCGTCTCGGTGAACTCGATCTTGCGAATCAGCTGGCTGACTTCGACCTGGGCGCGCATCGCTTCCCAGCGCACCTTGCGGTACTTGCGCTTGTCTTTCGAGGTCGCTCCCTTGGCGGTGTTCTCGAGTTTTTCCTTGCACTTCTCGGCCTGGACCCACGCCTTCTTGACCGCGTCGATCTGACGGAGGACCTGCTTCTTGCGGTCCTCGATCTTCTCGTCGGTCAGCTCCTCGTCGACGAAGGTCACCAGCTCGCGGATGCTGCGTTCATCGTTGCGCAGCGCGTCACCCATCTGCATGATCAGCCGGGCGATCGTCGGCGTGCGCGAGATCGACTTGATCACCGCGAGCTTGCCGCGCTCGATGCGCTTGGCGATCTCGACTTCCCCCTCGCGCGTGAGGAGCGGCACGGTGCCCATCTCGCGCAGGTACATGCGGACGGGGTCGTTCGTCTTGTCGAGGGCCCCGGGCGTGAGGTCCAGCTCGAGCTCCTCGGCGCCTTCGCCGGTGCGGTCGAGCAGCTTCTCCTCGCGATAGGTCTTCTCGGAATCGACGACCTCGATGCCGGCGCTGCCGAACGTGCTGAAAAGGTCGTCCAGTTCGTCAGACGAGGTGATGTCCGCCGGGAGGAGCTCGTTCACCTCGTCATAGAGCAGGTAGCCCTTCTCCTTGCCGATGGCGATGAGCTGCTTTACCTCGTCGTATTTTTCTTCGATCGACAACGCCGTGCCTCCAATACCGTTTATTGCTTTTATTGCTTATCCAGCCGCTGAAGAATGTCTTTCTTGCGCTCCCAGAGCGCGTCGATTTCCTGATCGTGGCCGGCGGCGCCCGCTTCCTGCAGCCGGTCGATTTCGCGCTGTACTTCGGCCCGTTCCCGGTCGAACCGGCGCCGTTTGAGGGTCCGCACGCAGTCGGCCGCGTCTCCCGGGGCGCCCGTCTGGCGGGCGATTTCCTGGACGAACGCAGCCTCTCCCTTACTTAGACGCTCGATCAGGGCCTCCGGTAATGACCCCGCCGGCCATTCCTGCAGGGATCGCGCCTGCCGCAGGATCTCCCGGCTGGCCAGCCCGTCCAGATCGGACTCTTCGAGCTCGAGCAGGGCCTCCTGCGCCCCGGCGATCTGGTGCATCAGGGCCCAAATCAGGCCGCGCTCGGCGACGCTGACCTGTCCCATGGCCGGAACCCGCCGCTGAACGTCCTCGACGCTGGTCTGCCGCTGGACCGCCGCCCTGCGGATTTCCGCTCGAACCACCTCTTCTGTAATGCGTGCTTTGTGGGAAAGCCTGTCTGCAAACTGGTCACGCTGGGCGGCATCCGGAATGCGCGCCGCCACCACCAGCATCTTGCCTAGAAACGACCGCCGGCCCTCATCCGTTGACAAGTCCTCGTCCGCCGCCGACCGATCGAGCAGATATTCCAGGTATTGCCGCGAATTCCGCAACTGCTCCTGGTAGGCCGGGGCGCCGTGCCGGCGAATATAGTTATCGGGATCATCGCCTGCCGGCAGCATGGCGACGTTCACCTGGAACCCCTCGGCGACGAGCATCTCCGACGAGCGGGCGGCGGCGCCCTGGCCCGCCGCGTCGGGATCGAAACTGAGCACCACTTTTCCGGCGAACCGGCGCAGCAGCTTACCCTGAGCCGGGGTCAACGCGGTGCCCGACGAGGCCACGACGTTGGTGATGCCGGCCTGATACGCCTGCGCCCAGTCGAAATACCCCTCGACCAGCACGGCGTACTTCAGCCGGCTGATGGCCTGCTTGCCGAGGTGCAGGCCGAAGAGCGTCCGGCCTTTGACGTAGATGGCCGTTTCGGGCGAGTTCAGGTACTTGGGCTGCTGGCCTTCCTCCATCGCGCGGCCGCCGAAGGCGACGATCGCCCCGGTCTCGCGATAAATCGGGATCATCAGCCGGTTGCGGAACCG
>JBKPSE010000254.1:0-6971 GCA_046765855.1 Acidobacteriota bacterium
GACTTCGGCCGCGTGCTCGTCGTCGCCGGATCCATCGGTCGCACCGGCGCCGCGCATCTCGCGGCGCTCGGGGCGCTCCGCTCGGGCGCGGGACTGGTGACCATCGCGACACCGCGATCCTGCCTGCCGATGCTGGCGATGATGATGCCGGAGTACATGACCGAACCGCTCGAGGAGACGAGGGCGGGAACCGTCGATTTTGCCGCCGCGGATCGCGTGCTCGACATCAAGGCGGACATCATCTGCATCGGTCCCGGACTGGGACAGGATCCCTCGACCGCCGCCTTCGTTCAGGCAGTGGTCGAACGCTCCGGCGTGCCGCTGGTCATCGACGCGGACGCGCTCAACGCGTTTGGCGGCGATCCCGATCGCCTCGGCGGCCGCGACGGCGTCGACATGATCATCACGCCGCACCCCGGGGAAATGGCGCGGCTGCTCGGCGTGAGCATCGAACAGGTGCAGTCGGATCGTCTCGAGCACGCGCGGGAGTTCGCCGCCTCGCACCGCGTCCATGTCGTGCTCAAGGGGCATCGCACCGTGATTGCCGGACCCGAGGGACGGTCGTTCATCAACCTCACGGGGAATGCCGGCATGGCCACGGGGGGCACGGGGGATCTGCTTACCGGCATGATCGCCGCCTGGTTCGGACAGCTGCTCGACGCCGAAGCCGCGTGCAAGCTGGCCGTGTACCTGCACGGCACGGCGGGGGATCTCGCCGAGGCGGACGAAGGGGACGTCGCGCTGCTGCCGACCGATATCGCGGATCGGCTCGGCGACGCGGTGCTGGAACTGACCGCCAGGCGCAGGGTGAAACGGGAATCGTCCTCGTGACGGCGCTCGAACAGATCACTGCGAGCGAACGCGAAACGGAACAGGCGGGGCAGGCCCTCGCCGGACAGCTCGGAGCCGGGGACGTCGTTTTGCTCTACGGGCAGCTTGGCGCAGGGAAGACAGCGTTCGTGCGCGGGTTGGCACGCGGGCTGGGCGCCAATCCCGACGACGTGTCCAGCCCCACGTTCACGATCATTCAGGAATACGCCGCGCCACGGGCGACGCTGTACCACGTCGATCTCTATCGACTCGAACCGCCGGAGATCGACGACATCGGCCTCGACGATCTTGTCAGCAGCGATGGCGTCGTCGCGATTGAATGGGCCGACCGCTGGCCCGGGCGTCCCGACGGAGTGACCGAGGTGAGGATAGAGGCGCTGCCCGCAGACCGACGGTTGATCAGGATCCGCAGGTAGCGTTCGCACGCGAGCGCGCTCGCGATCCTTCGCGCCGGCGTCCGAGATGTGGCTCGCGGAAAATCTGAGATTCGAGTCGCTGATCGCTCGACTGCCGATCTATTCGATCCGGTAGTTCGGCGCCTCTTTGGTGATGATCACGTCGTGGACGTGTCCTTCGCGCAGGCCGGCCGGACTGACGCGGATCATCTTCGCCTCGCGCTGAAGCGTCGGGATATTCCTGCATCCGGTGTAACCCATGCCGGCGCGAAGACCGCCCATCAGCTGATGGATCATCGCGGCGACCGAACCTTTGTGCGCGACGCGCCCTTCGATCCCCTCGGGCACCAGTTTCTCGCTCGATTCGGGCGAGGCATCGAGATCGAATTCGTCCTGGAAATAGCGATCGCGGCTGCCGCGGCGCATCGCGCCGAGCGAGCCCATGCCGCGGTACTCCTTGAAGCTGCGGCCCTGGAACAGGATCAGCTCGCCAGGGCTCTCGTCGGTGCCGGCGAACAGGCTGCCAATCATCACCGCGCCGGCGCCGACGGCAATCGCCTTGGTGATGTCGCCGGAATAGCGAATCCCGCCGTCGGCGATCACCGGCACGCTGTGGACCGCGGCGGCGCGCGCGCACTGCGCCACGGCGGTGATCATCGGCACGCCGATGCCGGCGACGACGCGTGTGGTGCAGATGGATCCCGCGCCGATGCCGACCTTGACGGCGTCGACGCCGAGATCGATCAGCGCCTCGGTCGCCTCCGCGGTCGCCACGTTGCCGGCTATCAGATCGACCTTGGGGAACTCGCGGCGAATCCGGCGGACGACGTCGAGCACGCCCTGCGAGTGGCCGTGGGCAGTATCGACGACGAGAACGTCGACGTTGGCCGCGACCAGCGCTTCCGCCCGCGCCAGCCCGTCCTTGCCGGTCCCGATCGCGGCGCCGACGCGCAAACGGCCAAGCGAGTCCTTGCAGGCGTTCGGATACTTGATCGCTTTCTGGATGTCCTTGACGGTGATCAGCCCCTTGAGGCGGTACTGGTCGTCGACGACGAGCAGCTTTTCTACCTTGTGGCGGTGAAGGATGTCACGGGCGGCGTCGAGCGTCGTCCCTACCGGTACCGTGAACAGCGGCTCGCGGGTCATGATCTCGGCGATCGCGCGATCGACGTTGCTCTCGAAGCGCAGGTCGCGGTTGGTGAGGATGCCGACCAGCCGTCCTTCCTTGCTGCCGTCCTGGGTGATCGGCACGCCCGAGATGCGGTACTTCTTCATCAACTCGAGCGCTTCGTAGATGCGGTTGCTCGGAGAGAGGGTGATCGGATTGACGATCATGCCGCTCTCGGACCGCTTCACGCGATCGACTTCGGAGGCCTGCTCCTCGATCGACAGATTCTTGTGGATGACGCCGAGTCCGCCCTGCTGGGCCATGGCGATGGCCAGGCGGGATTCGGTGACGGTATCCATCGCCGCGCTGACGAGCGGCACGTGGAGCCGGATGTTTCTGGTGACGTTGGAGGAGACGTCGACTTCGCTCGGCAGCACGGTGGAGTGCTGCGGCACGAGCAGCACGTCGTCAAACGTCAGCGCCGTCGCGAGGCCAACTGAGATCTGATCGGCGTTCAAGACGTCCGCGCGTGTTTCCATCAAAGCCCCTTGAAACCGAAAGGGGCAGCCTAGGCTGCCCCATGACACTTCTTGTATTTCTTGCCGCTGCCGCAGGGGCACGGATCGTTGCGTCCCACCTTCGGCTCTTCGCGTTTCACCTGGCGGACGACATCGTCGCCGCCGGAGCGTGCCGGTCGCGGCGGTTCGGCGACCGCTGCGCCGGCGCCCGCGCCGCCGCGCCGAATCGCGCCGAACGGCGATGCCGCAGCAGCGGCCGGTGAATTCAACGTCATCGGCGACGGTTTGCGCGGCACCGGACGCGGAAGCGGCGGGACGGTCGGACCGCCTGCACCGCCTTCGGCCGATGCGGCGTCTCCGCCGATCATCGGCGTCAGCCGCCACAGATACCGGACCATCTCTTCCTCGACGCGATCGCGCATCTGCTGGAAAAGGGCGAAGCTCTCTTTCTTGTATTCGACCAGCGGATCGCGCTGCCCGTAGCCGCGGAGCCCGATTCCTTCTTTCAGGTGATCGAGCGAGTAGAGGTGATCCTTCCACTGCGCGTCGACGATCTGCAGCATGATGTCCCGTTCGACGCGGTGCAGTATCGCCGGGTCGGGCAGGATCGCTTCCTTCTTCTCGTACTTCGTCTTGGCGACCGCCCAGATCGCGTCGGTCATTTCCTCGGCGGTCATGCCGGCAAAATCCAGGGACGCGCGCTCGTCGTCGTCGAATCCGTAGATCTCGGAAACCGCCGTTTTCAGCGCGTCCAGATCCCATTCTTCCGGATCGGTCTCCGAGGACGCGTAGTTGTTGACCGTGCTGTCGGCGAGCTCCTCGGCCAGAGTCATCAGGTAGCCGCGCGTGTCGACCACATCTTCTTCCGTGATGTGGATCTGTCCCTCGAGCAGCTCCCGGCGCAGCGCGTAAATGCTTTCGCGCTGCTTGTTCATCACGTCGTCGTACTCGAGCAGGTGCTTTCTGACGCTGAAGTTCTGCGCTTCGACCTGCTTCTGCGCGCGCTCGATCGCCTTGGTCACCATCCGGTGTTCGATCGGGACGCCTTCCTCCATGCCGAGACGCTGCATCAAGCCGGAGATCCGGTCCGAGCCGAAGATGCGCATCAAGTCGTCTTCGAGCGACAGATAGAAGCGCGAGGACCCCGGATCGCCCTGACGGCCGGCGCGGCCGCGCAGCTGGTTGTCGATGCGCCGCGCCTCGTGCCGCTCGGTGCCGATGATGTGCAGGCCGCCGAGCCGCACGACCTCCTCGTGCTCGACGTCCGTATCCTTCTTATAGGCGGCGAAGATCTCCTCGTACCTGGCGCGTGGCACGCGGTAGAAGCTGTCGAGGTGATAGAAGTAGACGAAGTCCGCGTCGTCGACGAACTTCTCCTGCCCCTTGGGCAGCTTTTCGGCAATCTGGTCCGCAAGCGTCTGCTGGCGGGCCATGAACTCGGGGTTGCCGCCGAGCAGAATGTCGGTGCCGCGGCCGGCCATGTTCGTCGCGATCGTGACGTTGGCCTTCCGGCCAGCCTGGGCGACGATCTCCGCTTCCTGCGCGTGATACTTGGCGTTCAGCACGACGTGCTTGATCCCGCGCAGCTTCAGCAGCTTCGACAGCCGTTCCGACTTCTCGATCGAGACGGTGCCGACCAGCGTCGGGCGCCCGGAATTCTGTTTGTCGATGATGTCGGTGACGATCGCGTCGTACTTTTCCTTCTCGGTCCGATAGACGCTGTCGGGTTCCTCGATCCGCTGCAGGACGCGGTTGGTCGGGATCACCATCACGTCGAGCTTGTAAATGCTGGCGAACTCCGGCGCTTCGGTATCGGCGGTGCCGGTCATGCCCGACAGCTTCTTGTACTTGCGGAAATAATTCTGGAAGGTCACCGTCGCGAGCGTCTGATTCTCGCGCTCGATCTTCACTTCCGGATGGGTCGTGTTGTGTTCCTTCGCTTCGACCGCCTGGTGAAGACCGTCGCTCCAGCGCCGCCCCGGCATCAAGCGCCCGGTGAACTCGTCGACGATGACCACGGCGCCGTCCTTCACCATGTATTCCACATCGAGGTGGAACAGCGTGTGGGCGCGCAGCGCCTGGTTCACGTGATGAAGGATCTTCATGTTGACGGGATCGTAGAGGCCGTCGGTCCCCGGCTCGAGACGATGCGCGAGCATCTTCTCGGCCTTCGCCATGCCGCTCTCGGTGAGCGTCACGGTCTTGTGCTTTTCGTCGACGATGTAATCGCCGGTCTTTTCCAGCTCCTCGCGCTCTTCCGCCTTGACGTCGCCGCGAGTCGTCGCGCCGCGGCTGAGGCGCGGAATGATGCGGTCGACCTCGTAATACAACTCGGTCGATTCCTCGGCGGGGCCCGAGATGATCAGCGGCGTCCGCGCCTCGTCGATCAGAATCGAGTCGACCTCGTCGACGATGGCGAAGTTGTGGCCGCGCTGCACGTAGTGCGCGAGCTCGAACTTCATGTTGTCGCGCAGGTAGTCGAAGCCGAATTCGTTGTTGGTGCCGTAGGTGATGTCGCAGGCGTAGGCGACCTGCCGCTCCAGATCGTTCAGATCGTGCTGGATCACGCCGACCGACATCCCGAGGAATCGGTAGATGCGGCCCATCCACTCCGAGTCGCGGCGGGCGAGGTAGTCGTTGACGGTGACGACGTGGACGCCTTCGCCGGCGAGCGCGTTGAGATAGGCGGGCAGCGTCGCGACCAGCGTCTTGCCTTCGCCCGTCTTCATCTCCGCAATCTTGCCGCGGTGCAGCACCATCCCGCCGATCAACTGGACGTCGAAGTGCCGCATATTGAGGGTGCGGCGGCCCGCTTCGCGGACGACGGCGAAAGCCTCGGGCAGCAGGTCGTCGAGCGTCTCGCCTTTGGCCAGCCGCTCGCGGAATTCCACGGTCCTGGCGCGGAGCTGTTCGTCGGAAAGGGCGGCGATCGAGGGTTCGAGCGCGTTGATATCCGCGACGACGGGCGACAGGCGCTTGAGCTCGCGCTCGTTCGCCGTGCCGAAGACTTTCGCGAGAGCTTTATCGATGATCATCGCGGATAGGTATCCGCCGATCTTAGCAGAATCTAGCGGGCGAGCAGGGTCATCGGATTGGTCAGACGGCCGTTCATCCAGATCTCGTAATGGAGGTGCGAACCGGTCGAACGTCCCGTCGACCCGACGTAGCCGATCACGTCACCGCGCTTCACGCGTTGCCCCGCGGACACCCCGAACCTCGACAGGTGCCCGTACTTGGTGACGATCCCGTAGCCGTGATCGAGAACGACCATATTCCCATAGGCGCCGTTGGGTGCGGCGCTGCCAACCACCGCGTCGCCGGTAGAGAGCACCGGCTGGCCGTAATCGGCGGAGATGTCGAGTCCTGGATGAAAGTCGGGATCCTTGGTAATCGGATCCTTGCGGTTGCCGTACGACGAGGTGAGCCACCCGGCTACCGGCCACACCGACGGCGTGGCCGCCGCCAGCGCCTGACGCCGTTCGACGCTGTCGCGGACCGACTCGAGGCGGCTACCGATCACGCCGAGCAGATCGCTGAGCATCCCGAGGGCCGCGTCGGTCGTCGCCATCGGCGAAAACGCGGCGCGCGTCGCGACCGACATGCCGCCCATGGCGCGCGACTGGATATTGGTCGGGAGTTTTTCCATCGCGCGCTTCACGGCCGGATCGACGCTGGCGCGTTCGCCGAGCTGATCCACTGCTGCCTGCAGCGCCGAAATCTGGCTGGCCAGCTCGCCGGTCGCGGCGCGATAGCTGGCGTTCTCGACCTGCAGCGCCGTGTTGGAGGATTGCAGTTCGGCGATGGCGGCCGACACGCTCCAGCGTGCGCCCAGGCCGATCAGCACCGGCAGCGCGAAGACCGAGATCACCGCGGCGATCGTCGGCCACAGCGAGATCGTCAGCCGGCGCACCGCCCCGGTCTGTCGGTCGGCGATCACGAAAGTAAAACGTCGCGCGCGCATTGGAGCTTCCAACTCTGCAGGGTGAGCCTTCGAACTATAGCACAGCCGTCGGCTAAACCCAAGAAACAGCCGGGCTTGCGGCTATGGTCGAGCCCTTGCACTGGGGCTCGCGGGACCCTGCGAAAACCGCGTGAATGGGCAACGACCCACTCAATGAG
>JBKPSE010000255.1:0-3289 GCA_046765855.1 Acidobacteriota bacterium
CCGTAGAGCAGCACCGGGACGCGCTGGTCGTAGGGATACCACGTGCCATGCGTCGTCCCGGCGGCGGTGAGCAGCCAGTTCTCCTTCGGGATCACGAACAGATCGCCGCTGCGGCCTTCGAAGTACGACAGCGCCGCGGCGCGCACCTGCTGATCTTTCGACTTGCGCGCAGCCTCGCTCGAGATCTCGTCCCGCGACAGGACGCGCTGAACGCCCGGTTGGGCCGCGGCCGCGGCGAGCGCCTTGCGCAGTTCGATGCCTTCGGCTCGCAGCCGCTCGTAGACGCCGGCGCGGAAATAGATTTCCCCTCCGGCCGTCGCGGCGATAAAGGGACCGCCCGCGCCCAGCTTCGTGGCAACGGCGGCTTCGATCGCGGCGCGGACCGAGGGCATTGACACGCGGCCTGCGTTGTCGATCTGTTCGGGGAAATCGGCGACGCCATGATCGGCGCTGAAGGCGAGGACGTAATTATCGGCGCCGACCTTCTTGTCCAGGTAATCGAGCAGGCGGCCGATCGTCACGTCGAGGCGCGCGATGACGTCCTGCGCTTCGTGGCTGCGCGGGCCGAACGCATGGCCGACCGCGTCGAGCATCGAGAAGCTGACGCCGAGAAAGTCCGTACGATCCTCGACGCCCAGGTGCAGCTCGTCGATGGCGGCTTCGGCCATGTGCTCCAGGTACTCGTCAGGAAACGGCGACTGCAGCCAGTGCGCGAAGAACGCGGCGTCGCCGGAGCGGCCGAGCGGGTGAGGAAACTTGGCGCCCCATCCAGCCGCGCCCCGCTCTCCCGGCGCGTCGTCCTCGTATTGATAGCGCTCCGCGGGCAGCAGGCGCTCCCATACCTTGTCCGCGTCGCGATCGACGGGATTCCCTTTGAGGAACCCGGCGAACCACGGCAGCGGCGTGCGGGTGAACGCGCTCGACGTTTCCCAGGCGCCGCGTTCGCCGAACCAGGTGACGAAATCGCCGCCATGGCCGGCCAGGCCGATGGCGGATCGCGGCTTCATCGACATCGTGGCGACGCGCGACTTCAGTTTCTCGCGCATCACGTCCGCAAGGGTCGGCGCCATCATGCGCACCGCGCTGTCGCCGGCTCCTTGCGAGGTGCCATAACTGATTTCAGTGCTGTCCGGATCCGCGTTGCAGGTGACGCTCTTCTCCGTCGCGCGGTCGTACCACGCGTTTGCGATCATGCCGTGCTTGTAGGGAAATGTGCCCGTGCCGATGGTGGTGTGACCGACGCAGGTCACGGTGTTCAAGTAGGGATAAGCGGCGTTCTTGTACCATGCGCCCTTGGTGGTCAGGCGCTTCAGGCCGTGCTCGAGCAGGCCGGCGTAGCGGACCGGATAGTCGGCGCGCATCTGGTCGGCGACGAGCAGCACCACGAGTTTGGGGCGCGCGGCCTGCGCGCTGACATTCGCCCCGGGCGCGTGCAGGATGGAAAAAAGCGCGACGACAGCAGCAAGCGAGCGAGTAAGCACAAGCCTTCCTTTTCTTGAATCAGCGGCGCAGCACCGGCAGGTAACAGATTGCGCCTACCACCACATCGTATACGGCGCAGCCGACCGCGTACCAGCGCGGCGCGAGCGCGTCGGGAAGCAGTCCCGGCCGGTGGGCGACGTCCACCACCGCGTGCGCGGCGAAGGCGAGCGCGATGATCGTCAGCGCCTGCCGCGGATCCCGCACCATGGTCAAGGCGGCGACCAGCAGGAAGATGACCGCAAGCGCGATGTCGAAGCCGACGCCGGGATCGTTCTCGCGCACGACGGCGAAGCCGATGTATGCGCCCGCCGTGAGCGTCAGCAGCAGCGCCGCCATCTGCGCCAGGCGCAGCTCTTCGATCAATCGCTGCGGCGATGACGTCGGGATCGACGACGCCCGGATCGATTGCCAGGTGAGCACACCTGCCAGCCCGGCGAAGGCGACGGCGACGGTGCGCAGCGCCTCGCTCACCGGGACTCGGTTTCGAGGAACGTCAGGGGATCGAGATTGTAGTCGGCCGCATCGACCGGCGCGATCACCGTTTCCAGCTCCGTCTCACTGCGATCCCGCTGCGGCTCCCAGAGATTGCGCTCGAACGGCAGGTCGAGACGCGCGCCCTCGGCGTCGAACAGCACGCGCACACGCGGACGATGCGGGTCGGGCGCATGGACGCGCAGCACCACCGCGACTTCGCCGCTACTGAGCTTGACGAGGTTGCCGGGCGGGTAAATCCCCAGCAGCTGCACGAAGCGGCGAACGAGGTTCTGATCGAGCTGCGATCCTTCGTTCTTCTTCAGCACCGCGATGATCCGGTCGGTGGGGTAGGCCTGCTGATACGCGCGCTGCGATCGCATGGCATCGTAGACGTCGGAGATCGCGCACAACATCGACCCCAGGTTCATCGCGTCGCGCTGAACCGTGCGAGGGTAGCCGCTGCCGTCGAGGCGCAGATGGTGCTCGAAGGCGACGATCGGCGCCAGCACCGGCATCTCGGGCGTGCGGCGCAGGATCTCCGCGCCGTCCACCACGTGGCGGCGCATGATCACGAATTCCTCGTCGGTGAGCTTATCCGGCTTGTTCAGGATTTCCTTGGGCGTGCGCACCTTGCCGATGTCATGCATCAACGCCGACATGCCGAACTCGCGCAGCAGCTTGCCGTCGATGCCGAGCGCGCGCGCCTGCGCCATCGCGAGAATCGACACGTTCACCATGTGCGTGAACGTGTAGTTGTCGTAATTGCGCATCGCGGTCAGCGCCATCAGCGCCGTGCGATTCTGCGTCACCGCGTCCGCAAGCCCTTCCACCGTCTCCAGCGCCGCCGGCGCGTCGGGAATGCCTTCGGTCTCGGCGCTGTCCCAGGCGACCTCCGCGCTTTTTACCGCGTTCGAGTAGAGCTGGCGGATCGCGGCGATGTCGCTGGCGATCCCCTCCTGCTTCTTGGTGTCGTCGCTCTTGAGACGGCCGACTTTGACATGCGCCGTCGACAGATCCTTGTCCGCGTCGGACCCTTTGTTGCCGAGCCGCGCCAGGTTCTGCATCAACGCGGTCAGTTCGTCCTGCGTGACGCCGCGCTCGAAGGCGATCCGCTCGACCTTGTTGTCCTTCAGTTTACGGATCAACTCCGTCATGGTCGCGCTGACGCGATGCATCGGCGTATCCGCCACCACCAGATCGCTGCCGACGATGCCGACGGCAATCGAGGGCTGCTGCTGGTGCAGCGAGGCGAGCGCGGCGATGAGGCCGGTCATGTTGCGCGCCACGAGCGGATGGTCGGGGGCATAGAGCGTCGCGTTGCGCATCCCCGAGG
>JBKPSE010000256.1:0-8263 GCA_046765855.1 Acidobacteriota bacterium
GTATCGCTGACCGTCGACGGCAGAAAACTGTTCGCACGCGTGATGAAGGCTGGCGAGCGCGAGTCGCATCCGGTCACGCGCGAAGCGGTAGTGGAGATTGGCGACGCGGGGGCCTTTGCCTTTGCGATTGACGGACGTGAAGGGCGTCAGCTGGGCGACAAGGGAAGCGTGACGACTCTCAAAGTGACGCCGGCAACCGCGCGTCAGTATCTACGCTAGTGGACCCCGGCCTCCGCAGCCCCCTGGTGGATTTCTTCCGTCGCGGCGAAGTCGCCCGCGACGTGCGCATGCTCGCGGCCCAGGGCGGCCTGGCGCCGCGCGCGCAGGAACAGCTGGCGTTGCTCGTGCTGCTGTCGGACGACCCCGATCCGGAGATCGCGCGGGCGACCGCGCAGACGCTCGCGGCACTGCCGGTCGAGGCCGTCCGTGCTTTCCTCGCGCGCTCCGACACACCGGCGGAGATGCGTACGTTCTTCGCCGGACGAGGCATCGAGCCGGCAGAGGGCGCCGTCGTCGATCTCAATGTCGAAGAACCGCTCGTCGACACGCTCACGGAGATGCCCGAGGATCCGGGCGCGGCGGATGCCGAGCCCACGGTCCTGTCGTCGCTGTCCGTGCTCGAGCGGATGAAGCTCGCCATGAAGGGCACTCGCGAACAGCGCGCCGTGCTGGTTCGCGACTCGAACAAGCTCGTTGCTGCCGCGGTATTGAGCAGCCCGAAGGTCAATGAATCGGAGATTGAAGCGTTCACCAAGATGGGCAACGTGTCCGAGGACGTGCTCCGCATCATCGGCTCGAACCGCGCCTGGACGAAGAATTACGGCATCATCCTTGGTCTCTGCAAGCATCCGAAGACGCCGCCGGCGATCTCCATGGCCTTCGTGCAGCGGCTGAACGAAAAGGACCTGAAGGTCCTGACCACGGATCGGAATGCCAAGGAAGGACTGCGGCTGCTGGCGAAAAAGATGCTGAGCAAGGGGAAGCCCTAGCGTCCCCGCTTCCATTCCTTGCGCAGCTCGTTCAAGCCTTCCATGTAGACCGCGGCCTTGCCGCGCTCCTCGTCGTTGTCCAGCGTCTTCAGAATGTCGATCGCGCGCTCGAAATCCCGCTGGATCGTCTTCGGCGTCGCCGCGAAATACATCCTCCGGATTTCGGCGACCTTTTCTGCGCTCATCGCCGGTTCCGCCTGAGGGCGGCGCGGAATTCGTCCACGGGGCGCGTATTGAGCACGTCGCCGGCGGTGAGCCACGCGCGCCGGGCGACCATCACGCCCCATCGCAACCCGCCGAGCGCGGTTGTACTGTGCGCGTCGCTGCCGATCACGATCCGCGCGCCGGCGTCGCGGGCGCGGCGCGCCAGCGTGTCGTCGAGATCGAGGCGATCGATCTGACAGTTGATCTCCATGGCCACTCCGGCCTCTGCCGCTGCTGCGATCACGCGCGTCATATCGGCCTTATGCGACTCGCGCTTCAGAATCAGGCGGCCGGTTGGGTGGCCGAGCACGTCGACCCACGGGCAGGCTACAGCGCGCAGGAGGCGCTCAGTCATTTGCGCCTCATCCTGGCTGAAGCCGGAATGAATCGATGCAACCACGATGTCGAGCTGGGCGAGACACTCGTCGGAGAGGTCCATCGAGCCGTCCTGGCGGATGTCGCATTCGATTCCGGCGAGCAAGGTGATGCCGTCCAGGCGGCTGTTGACCTCCCGAATGGTGCGGGCGTGCTCCAGGGCGCGTGTTTCGTCGAGGCCGTTCGCCATCGCCAGCGACTGGCTGTGGTCGGTGATGGCGAGGTAGCGCAGGCCGGCGGCCTGAGCCGAGCGCGCCATGGCTTCGATGTCATCCCGACCGTCCGTGGCGGTCGTGTGGCAGTGCACGTCGCCTTGCAGATCGGCGAGCTGCAGCAGCGATGGAAGCGCACCGTGTTCGGCGGCTTCGATCTCGCCGCGATTCTCGCGTAGTTCGGGCGGGATGTAAGCGAGGCCGAGCGCCGCGTAGATCCCTTCCTCGTCTTCGCCGGCCACGCACGCGTTGTCGTCGGCTCGGTAGAGTCCGTACTCGTTCAGTTTGAATCCCCGCTGAATCGCGCGATCGCGGAGGACGATGTTGTGTGCCTTGGAGCCGGTGAAGTATTGCAGCGCGGCCCCCCGGCTTTCCCGAGGGACGAGGCGCAGGTCGGCCTGGAACCCGCCCCACAGCTGGACGCTCGACTTGGTGTCGCCATGCGCGAGCACGCGTTCCACCAAACGGTACTGGACGAATGCGTCCATAATCGACGCTGGCGCGCCGGCGGCGAGCACATCGAGATCGCCGCAGGTCTCACAGCCGCGACGCAGGCTGCCGACGGTGGAGATTTCCGCGTCGGGCGCGTGCTGACGCAATTCGGCGACGAGCGCGGCCGCGGTGTCGTGCGCTTCCGCCGTCAGGCGGCGCCCGACGAACCGCCGCTGGTCTTCGAGCGCTTTCAGGATGAGCGCCTCCTTTTTGGCGCCCATCCCTTTCATGGCGCGAATGCGCCCTTCCCGCGCGGCGCGATCGAGATCCTCGAGCGTGCGGATGCCGAGCTCGCCGTAAAGCCGGGCCACGGTCTTGGGCCCGACGCCCTGCAAGTGGAGCAGGTCGAGCACCGTCGGTGGGAACTCTTCGAGCAGCTCCTTGTGATACGCGATGGCGCCCGCATCCAGCAGTTCGCCGATCTTGGCCGCGATGTCCTTGCCGATGCCCGGCAGCGCCAGCCGCTCGGCGGGGCTCATGCTCGCGACGCGAGCCGGCTCGTGCGCGATCGTCTCGCCTGCGTTGCGGTACGCGCGGATCTTGAACGGGTTCTCTCCCTTGATCTCGAGAAGATCGCCGATCTCGTTCAGGACGCGGGCAATAGCGAGGTTGTCCATTGTCTCGACGCGCGGCTCCTCCGCCCGGCGCAGGTGCTAAAACCTGTCGATGACCAGCCCCCGCGATTCGATCGTGAAGTCGAGCACGCGCGCGCCCGCTTGATGGAGCGCCTGCCGGATGGCGGGAATGTCGGCGGGATCGCCGAACCCGAACAGGCAGCCGCCGCCGCCGGCGCCGCAGACCTTGCCGCCGATCGCGCCAGCCCGTTGCGCGGCGGCCAGCATGGCGTCAATCTCCGGCGTCGTCACACCCGGCGCGAGCTGTTTGCGGTTTTCCCACTCCGCCGCGATCTGCCGTCCGACCTCCGTCCAGTCACGCCGCTCGAGGGCGGTGCGCATGGCCGCAGCGATGTCGCGAATCCGCGCAAAACTGCGCTTGACGCGCTCGTCGCCGTCGATGTGGCGCTTGGTCACGTCCCAGTTGTTGATGCCGGAGTTCCTCGACGCGTTGGTGTAGGCGAGCGCGATGCGCTGCTGCAGCTCCTCGGGGCGGACGGCGATCGCCACGCGGCGCACGCCATTGACGCCGAGCTCCACGGCCGAGATGCCGCCGTAATACGCGGGACGATAATCCTGGGCGCCGGTCGGAACATCGATCGCTTGCGCTTCCACGTTCATCGCGATCTGAAAGATTTCCTCGGCGCTCCGATGGCCCCCGCTCCACGCATTGAGCGCGCCGCAGACCGCGATGTTCAGCGCCGACGATCCGGCGATTCCAGCGCCGACCGGAGAGTCCGACCGCGTCGTCAGCTCGATGCCCTCCGCCTGAAAGTAGCGGAGCAAGCCGCCGAGCAGGCGCAGGTCATGGCTGTCGCGCAGCTCGGTCCAGTGATCGGCTTCGACCCGCTGGCCCGAATCCTCCGAGACGATGACGATGCGGCGGTCGCGGCGCGAGCGCAAATCGCAGCTCGCGCGCAGGCTGATTGCCGCGTTCAGCGTCTGTGCGCCTTCGTGGAACAGGTAGAGCGGCCAGATGTCCAGCGTTCCGCCGGCGAGATCGATGCGCGTCGGCGCCGAAGCATGGATGTGCACGCGGCCGATCATACATTTCGCTATCATTTCTTTCGATGTCGCTGCGGGATCTTCGACGGCATGTGGGGCAGCTGGCGATCGTCGGCTTCGACGGACACACGGTGCCGCCCGAAGTGCGCTCTCTTGCGCGCGAGTTCGACCTTGGCGGCGTCATCTTTTTCGCGCGCAACGTCGAGGCGCCCGAGCAGGTCGCCGACCTGTCGCGCGAATCGCAGTCGCTCGCGCGCGAAATCCCGCTATGGGTCAGCGTCGATCAGGAAGGCGGCCGTGTCGCGCGTCTGAAGCGGCCGTTCACCGAATGGCCGCCAATGATCACGCTCGGGCGCGCCGGGCCGGACAGCGAGAAACTGGCGGAACGTTTCGCCCGAGCCCTGGCGGCGGAGCTCCACGCCGTCGGGATCTCGATGGACTACACGCCCGTCCTCGACGTCCACACCAATCCGAGAAATCCGGTGATTGGCGACCGCGCGCTGGCCGAACGGGCGGAAGACGTCGCGCGGCTGGGCGTGGCGATCATCCGGACGCTGCAGCGGGAGGGCATCGCCGCCTGCGGCAAGCATTTCCCCGGCCACGGTGATACCAGCACCGACTCTCACCACGAGCTGCCGCTGCTCGATCACCCGCCGGATCGCCTCGAGGCAGTCGAGCTCGTTCCGTTCAAGGCGGCAATCGCAGCCGACGTCGCATCGATCATGACCGCGCACATTCTCATCCCGTCGCTCGACGAGGAGAATCCGGCGACGCTGTCGCCGGCGATCGTCGACGACCTGCTGAAGAAGACGCTGGGCTACGGTGGCCTGGTGCTCAGCGACGATCTCGAGATGAAAGCAATCAGCGGCCGCTACGGCCACAGCGAGGCCACGATCAAGGCAATCGCCGCCGGCTGCGACGCGGTCCTGATGTGCGCACCGAAGCCCGAAGAACAGGCGGCCGCGCTGGAGGCAATCATCCACGCGGTTGAGCAGGGAAGGTTGCCGTTGACGCGCGTCGAGCAGGCGATGAAGCGGCACCGCCGCGTCAAGGAGCGCTTTCTCGCTCCGGCGCCGCCGCGCGCCGCCTCCGCCGCGGCGCTGCGCGCCATCCTCGGCCGCGACGAGCATCAAGCCGTGGCTGCCGAGATGGCGAGATTTGCCTAGCGGCATGGTGAGACCGCGCGCGCTGCGCTCCGGCGATCGCATCGCCGTCGTCGCACCAGCCAGCCCGTTCGCGCGCGACGCGTTTGACGCTGGCATCGCCGAATTGCGGCGTCTTGGTTTCGAGCCGGTCTACGAGGAGTCCGTTTTCGCGCGCGCCCGTTATACGGCCGGCGACGCGGCACTGCGCGCCGGAGCCTTTCGCCGCGCGTGGAACGATCCCACCGTCGCCGCGTTGATTGCCGTGCGGGGTGGCTACGGCAGCGTCCAGATGCTGCCGCTGCTTGACGGCGATGACATCCGCCGGACGCCGAAGGCATTCATCGGCTACAGCGACAACACCTCGCTCCTTTCCTGGATCACCCTCCAGTGCGGCGTGGTCTCGTTCCACGGTCCGATGCTCGAAGGACGGCTGGCCAAAGGGGATGCCGGATACGACCGCGACACGTTTCAGCGGGTGCTGATGGCTTCCGCGCCGGCTGGGGCGATCGAGCATCCGAACGTGGTGACGTTGCGGAGCGGCGAGGCGTCGGGGCTTCTGGTCGGAGGTACGCTGACGCAGCTGGTCGCGTCGCTCGGTACACCCTATGCGTTCGATCCCCCGGCGGGACACGTTCTGTTTCTCGAGGAAGTGGCCGAGCGTCCGTACCGCATCGACCGCATGATCACGCAGCTGCGCCTTTCGGGCGTGCTGGGCCGCGCCGCCGCGATCGTCTTCGGCGAGCTGCCGCGCTGCGACGAACCCGCCGAATCGGGTCCGGCGATCAAGAGCATCATCACGGAACTGCTGGAGGGCTTTACCGGACCCGTGCTGTTCGGCTTGCCTTCGGGGCACACCACCGGCGCGTCTCTGACGCTGCCCTTCGGCGTCCGCGCGCGCGTCGTCACGGCTCCGCGCCCCGCACTGATCGTGGAGGAATCGGCAGTCGCATGAAGCGTATTCATCTGATCGGGGTATGCGGGACGGCCATGGCGACGCTTGCGGCAATGCTCAAGAGCCGCGGCTACGACGTGCGGGGATCGGATCAGAACGTCTATCCGCCGATGAGCGATTTTCTCGCCGAGCAGGAGATTGCGACGCTGCAAGGCTACGATGCGAGCCATATCACGGCGGATCTCGATCTCGTCGTCGTCGGCAACGCGATCTCACGCGGGAACGCCGAACTGGAAGAAGTGCTCGACCGCAAGATTCGTTACTGTTCGCTGCCCGAGGCGGTGCGCGATCATTTCCTCTGGGGCGCGCGCTCGGTGGTCATCGCCGGCACGCACGGCAAGACGACGACTACTTCGCTGACCGGATGGTTGCTCACGCACGGCGGGGCCGATCCGAGCGTGCTGATTGGCGGTATCGCCGACAACTTCGGCGGCAGCTATCGCGTCGGCGGCGGCCGCGAGTTCGTGATCGAAGGGGACGAATACGACAGCGCCTTCTTCGACAAGACCGCGAAGTTCCTGAAGTATCTGCCGGACATCGCCGTCGTCAACAACATCGAGTACGACCATGCGGACATCTATCCCGATCTCGATGCGATCCGGCTGGCGTTCCGCCGCTTCGTCAACCTGATCCCGCGCCGAGGGCTGCTGCTGGCGGGCGCCGATGATGCCGAGGCCGTGGCGCTGACGAAGGATGCGCGCTGCCGGGTGGAGACGTTCGGTTTGTCCAGCCACGCGGACTGGCAGGCGCACGATCTGAACGTGCGGGCGGGCTCGACGGCCTTCAGCGTCCGCCGCCGCGGCGAGCCGATCGGCAGCTTCGACGTGCCCCTGCTCGGAGCGTACAACGTGCGCAACGCGCTGGCGGCGATCGCCATCGGCGCCGCCGTCGGTCTGCACACCGACACGATGGCGGCGGGACTGCGCGCCTTCAAGGGCGTCCGCCGGCGTATGCAGCTGCGCGGCACGGCCAACGGCGTCGCGGTCTACGACGACTTCGCGCATCATCCGACCGCGATTGCCGAGACACTCGCCGGTGTCCGCTCGGCGTATCCCGATCGCAGGTTGTGGGCGATTTTCGAGCCGCGCTCGGCGACCTCGTGCCGCAAGGTGTTTCAGGAGGAGTTCGCGCGTGCGTTCTCGGCTGCCGATCGCGTGCTGCTGCCGGAGGTCTTCCGATCCACGCTGCCGGAGGAGCAGCGTCTCTCGATCGACGGCCTGGTCGCTGACCTGAAAGAGAGCGGCAAGGACGCGCGCTACATTCCGCGCGTCGACGACATCGTCGCCACCGTCGCGAAGGAAGCGCGCGACGGCGACCTCGTCATCGTCATGTCGAACGGCGGGTTCGACAACATCCATCAGAAGCTGCTGACGGCGCTCGACGCGCGCGCCAGTCACTGACCTCATGGAGCTGCGGATCCTGCCGGCGGGCGACGCCGCCTGGCTGATCGAACTGCCCGAACGCATCGACCCGATCGTCAACACTCGCGCGATTCAGATCGCAAAGGCCGTAGAGCGCGCCGGGCTGCCGCTCACCGACGTCGTCGTCGGGTACCGGTCGGTCATGGTTTACGTCGACCCTCTTGCCGAGCAGGCGGCAAACCTCGAACGTCAGCTGCATGCGATCGCGGCGGCGGCACCTGCAGACGAGTCGTTCGGCGGAGCGCTGGTCGAAGTTCCGGTGTGTTACGACGCCGCCTACGGTCCCGATCTGGCGGAAGTCGCCGCGTTCGCGCAGTGCAGCGTCGACGAGGTGATCGATCTGCATCTGGCGACGGAGTATCGCGTGTTCGTCGTCGGGTTCGTGCCGGGCTTTGCCTATATGGCTTCCGTCGATCCGCGTATTGCGGCGCCGCGCCGCGCGTCACCCCGATTGCGTGTGCCCGCCGGCTCGGTTGCCATCGCGGCAGGGCAGACGGGCATTTATCCGGCGGAGACACCAGGCGGCTGGAGTCTCATCGGGCGTTGTCCGCTCCGGCCGTACGATCCGGCTCGGGAACAGCCGTTCATGTTCCACGCCGGCGATCGCGTTCGTTTTCATCGCATCACAGAGTCCGCGTACCGTTCCGCCTCCCAGTGGGGTGACGTGTGACGGCTTCTTTCTCGGTGCTCAAGCCGGGGATGCTGACCACGATCCAGGATCTGGGGCGGCGCGGCTACCAAGGCGTGGGCGTGCCGGTGTCGGGGCCGATGGACGCGTATTCACACCGGCTTGCCAATCAACTGCTCGGAAACGATCCGTCCGCGGCGGCGCTCGAGATCACACTGCTTGGACC
>JBKPSE010000257.1:0-8418 GCA_046765855.1 Acidobacteriota bacterium
ATGTGACCCGTGAATGTCACTCGGCGTCAAAGACATTCGCAACCTCTACCCGCGCATTACCGAGAACCATCTCCGCTATCCGGAGAAGTGGGGTCTCATTCGCACTGCCGCCAACCGGAACGGCGGTGTGTTCACCTTCGCAGAAGTTGCGACCATCAAACAGCTTGCTGCGGAGCTGGAGCGCGACGTGCCGCTCAAGATCGCGCTGCGCACGCTGAGCGCCGAACATCAGGGACAGCTGCAGCTCGACTTCCATTCGTCGGGCACGTCACCCGCGAAAGTCGTCACGCTCCAGGGACGCCCCGCGCGCAAGCCGCAGGAACGGCCGACCAACCCGATCGCCGCCGGCAACGCCTTTCCCTTCTCCGATCCGCAGGCTGCGCTGGCCGCGAAGTACTTCATCGAAGGCTCGCGGCTGGACGATGGCGATGATGCCAAGATGGAGGAGGCGGTCGCCGCCTACCGCAAGTCGTTGGTGATCGACCCGGACCTGGTGCCGGCCATCGTCAACCTCGCCAACATCCATTACGCGCGCGACGAGCTGATCGAGGCGCAGGCGCTCTACGAGCGCGCCATCGGACTCGACCCGGATTGTTTCGAGGCGCACTTCAATCTCGGCAACATCCATCACGACCTCGGGCGCTACGAGGACGCGCTGGTGTGCTATCGGGACGCCGTCGCCCTCAATGGGACGTACGCCGACGCGCACTTCTATCTGGCAGTGACGCTGGAGAAGACCGGACACTCGCCGGAAGCCAAACCGCATTGGCGGGCGTACCAGGAGCTTGCGCCGCGGGGCGAGTGGATCGAGCTGGCGAAGGAATTCAGCGAATAGCTAATAGGCGTTGCGATCGACCCATTCCCGCTTCTTGGGCGTGCGGCGGAGCTTGTAGAACGCGCATTCCGGGCACCAGGACTCGGCCTTGAAGTCGTTCTTGCCGGCGAAGGGAAGCACGTCGCGATGGGTGCAGAACTCGCCGTCGTCCGGCGAGCAGCGCCACCGGCACGACTTGAACTTCATCACGGCCGGCGCCGCGAGCGCGTCGCCGGTAGCGGGCGCGGCGGTGCCGTCCGCGGGAACCGGGGTTGCGGCCGGGGCCGTAGTATCCGCCGGCGCGGGGCCCGGCGATGGCGTAAATGGATTCATGTCGTCCCTCATCCCTGCAATTCCGATCCGAACGAACGCTGCAGCGCTTCGAGCGCGCGCAATTCTTCGGGAGCCACCAGCGTGAGCGCGGTCCCCGTGGCCGCGGCCCGGCCGGTGCGGCCGACGCGGTGCACGTAGGTCTCGCGCGACGTCGGCACTTCAAAATTGACCACGTGCGTGATGCCGTCGATGTCCAGTCCGCGCGCCGCGACATCGGTCGCGACCAGCACGTGATACTGACCGCCGCGGAAGCCTTCCACCGCCGCCGTGCGCTGCTGCTGCGTGCGATCCGCGTGCAACGCGGCGGCGCGAATGCCGAAAGCCTGGAGCTGGCGCGCGAGGCGTTCGGCGCCTGACTTCGTCCGCACGAACACCAGGATCGGACCTTCCGTCCGCCGCAGGAACTTGGCCAGCCACTCCGTCTTCTGCGACGCCGGCACGTTCTCGATCTCGTGGGTGATCGACCGGGCCGGTCCGCCGGCCGATCCGATCTGCACGTATTGCGGATCGCGGACTACCTCGTCCAGCAGCTTCATGACCTCGTCCGGCATCGTCGCCGAGAAGAGCAGCGTCTGGCGCTCGGTCCGCTGCGGGAGCGTGGCCGCGATTCTCTTGACGTCGGGCCAGAAGCCCATATCCATCATCCGGTCGGCTTCGTCGAGCACGAACGTGTCGACGCGCGAGAAATCCACCGCGCCGCTGCGCTGATGATCCATCAGGCGGCCCGGCGTGGCGACGACGATGTCGACGCCGGACTTCAGCGCGCGTTCCTGCGCCCCCATCTCGACGCCGCCGTAGACGGCAATGCTGGTCAGATCGGTGTGGTAGGTGAACCCCTGCACGTCGTCTTCGATCTGCACGCAGAGTTCGCGCGTCGGCGCGAGGATCAGCACGCGGGTGAAGCCGCGATCGTTCGGGTTGTCGGCGCGCGTCTTGAGAAGACGATTGAGAATGGGCAACACGAAGGCGACGGTCTTGCCGGTGCCGGTGTCGGCGCAGCCGATGACGTCGTGCCCCTTCAGCGCAATGGGAATGACCGCGCTCTGAATCGGCGTCGTCTTTTCGAAGCCGCGGACGGCGATGCCTTCCAGCAGCGACGGCTCGAGATCGAGCGAGCTGAAGGGCACGGGCGCGGGATCGTAGGCCGCCTGGGGGCGATCGGTGGATTGTGCGCGCTGCGGCGCGTGGAAGTGACTTCGTCCCGATGCGTGGCCGCCCTGCGGTGACGACCGTCGCGCGCCGCCTCGTCTCGGTCGACGGCGCCGGGGCTGTTCGGTTGAATGGGAGTTCAAGATTCTTCAGCGAGCGCGGAAGGTGATGATGCCGCGGACCGGATCGTAGGGTGACACGCCAACGGTAACTCGATCCCCGGGAACCACCTTGATCCTGAAGCGGCGCATCCGTCCGCTCAACTGTGCGAGTACTTCGTGGCCCTGGTCACACTGCACGCGGTAGAGACCGCCGCTGTGCACCGCCACGACAGTGCCCTGCACATCAATCAGATCGTCCTTGCTCAAATGCTTTCCTTTCTACAATCAAAGATTGTGCCACGTTTTTACGTGCGGTGTAAAGGTCTACAGCGCGCGGACGGCCGCTTCGACGCGTGCCGCGAGGTCGGCGTAGTCGTTACCGGTCAAGACGATAGGCGCCCCAAAGGTGCAGCGCGCCCTGGCGATGGCGGGGAATTTTGCATGCCGCGGCAGGACGCGATCGAGCCCCTCCAGCCGGACTGGCACGACAGGGATGCCCAGCCGTGAGGCTATCATCCCCACCCCCGGCTGAAAGCGCCCGATTTCACCGCTCTCGGTCCGGCGCCCTTCGGGAAAGATCAGGATCGAGTAGCCGTCGGCGGCCAGCTCACCCATGTAGCGCAGCGTGTCGCGCGTGCCGCTGCTCGTCTGCGTGAGCGGGAACGCGTTGAAGAACAACGCGGACAGGTAGTAGTTCAGACTATTGGTGAACCACTCCCTGCGCGAGTAACGCTCCGGATGCAAGTGGGGGTTGAAGAACTCCTTCATCATTGCGGGCGCGGTGCGGTACCGCCAGCGCGGCGGCAGCGAATCGAGAATGACCGGCCCGTCGAAGTGGCTCTGGTGATTGGCGGCGAAGATCACCGGCCCATCGATCTTCTCGAGCTGCTCGAGTCCCGTCACCGTCACGCGCGCGAAGATCCGTCCCAGCGGCAGAATCCATGTCGGCAGGCTGAGGCGGCGCGCCACTCTCGCGATCCACCACCGGTTCCAGGATGGGAAAACGGTCGTCGATTGGCGATTGGCGATTGGCGATTGAAGATTGCGAGTGGTGATTGATGATTGCTGATTGGGATTGATGATTGTCGATTGCTGATTGGGATTGACGACTGCCGATTGCTGATTGGGATTGATGACTGCCGATTGCTGATTGGGATTGATGAATGCCGATTGCCATGCCTGCGGTGCGACGATGGCTTCGAGGTCTCCGACGGTCTTTGCCGAACTGAATGCCGATTCGTCGACCGTGGTCTGGAAGGTCTCTTCGAGCGCCATCATCAGTTCGACGCGCTCCAGCGAAGAGAGTCCGAGCTCGTCGATCGTCGTCGACGCCTCTATCGTCCGTCCCGGCGCGAAGCGCGCCAACACGTGCGCAACATCGCGAACGTTGGCGCGCTGCGGCAGGTCGCTCCCGGCTCGAGCGGGACGATCCTGTTGGCCCAGCAACCAGGTTTTCAGCTCTCGCCGTTTCAGTTTCCGCGTGCCCTCGGTGCGCGGCAGTTCCGTGCCGGGCCACACCGCGGTGGCGCGAATCTTCTGATGATCGCCAAGCCGTGCGTTCGCGCCGCGCACCACCGCATTCGCGTCAGTTCCGGGTGCGAGCAGGAGGATCGCCTGCACCCGCTCGGCGCTGCTGCCGGGGACGGGCGCGCCGACCACCGCGGAATCGATCACGCCCGGCTGTTCGTTGATTGCGCGCTCGACATCCTCCGGAAAGACGTTCAGTCCTTCCGGCGTCACGATCATCTCCTTCTTGCGGCCGCGGATCATCAGCCGCCCTTCCGCGTCGAGCTCGCCGATGTCTCCCGTGTGGAACCATCCGTCGGCAAAGGCTTCGCGCGTGGCCTCGGGGGCGTTGAAATACCCGGACGTGACGTTCTCGCCGCGCACGAGGATCTCGCCGTCGTCGGCGATCCTGATCTCGACGCCGGCGATCGGCTTGCCGACCGCGCCGCGCTTGGCGTGAAGCGGATGGTTCAGCGTCACGATCGGCGCCGTCTCGGTGAGCCCGTAGCCCTGGACCACCAGGAAGCCAAGCCGACCCCAGAACGCCTCCAACTCCGGATCCAGCGGCGCCGCGCCGACGACCATCGCCCAGAACTTGAAGCCGAACAGCCGATGGATGCGGCGATATCGCCACCAGCGCTGCGCCCAGTGCATGCCTGGCGGAGGTGGCTCCGCCGCTTCGGGCGCCACGCGGATGACATAGTCCCTGAGGACTTCCAGAATTTTCGGCACGCACACCAGCACCGAGATGCGCCGTCCCTTGATCTGCCGAACGATGTCGTCGGGCGCATAGCTGCGCGTGAACACCACGACGCCGGGCAGCATCGGCGGCACGAACGTCGCCATCGCCTGTCCAAACATGTGGCTCAGTGGCAGCAGGTTCAGAAACCGGATCGGACGGAACGGGAGCGTGTACTTCTTGTACTTCGCCATCTCCCGCTCGATCGGAACGATGTTGGCGAGGATGTTCTTGTGCGTGAGGACGACGCCCTTCGGCTCGGCGGTTGCGCCAGATGTGAAGATGATCTCCGCCGTGGTGTCACCTCGGACTGAGGACCGGAGGCCTAGGCTTGTTTCCGGAACGCTTGTCGGATTTCGAAATACTTCCTGTAACCTCCACAGCCTGAACTGCGTCGAGATCGCCGCGGCATCGACGGCGTCGCCGACGAGGATCGCCCTGGCGTCGACGAGCCCGGCAACCTTGAGGAGAAAATCGGCCGATGCACGGTAGTCGATCGGCACGAGCACGACGCCTTCGAGCAGCGCGCCCCACATCGCCGCGATCCATTCCGGTCGGTTCTCGCTCCAGATCGCGATTGCCTGTCCGCTGCCGATGTTCGCCGCGCGCAGACGGCCGGCGAACATGCGCGCCGCATCGGCCAGCTCGCCATAGCTCCACGTCCACGTCCGGTAGCCGTCGTCATAGGCGAGAAACTGCGCGTCCTTCGCGGCGCCGCCGGTGACGTCCGCGAAGAAGTCGAGCAGCGTACCTCTCGTCATCGGTCCTGAATTATGATGGAAAACTCTGCGCTCGATGTTCGCGGGCGTGAAGGTGAACAATGCGTGTTTTCCTAACGGGTGGAACGGGGTACGTTGGCGCCGCGGTGCTCGATGCGCTGGTGCGCGGCGGGCATCAGGTCGACGCGCTCGTTCGCAACAGTGAAGGGGCGGCGCGGGTGCAGGCGCGCGGCGCCACTCCGGGGCTCGGCGATGTGATGACGCCCGCCTCGTGGCGCGACGCGGCCGCCGTCGCGGATGGGGCCGTCCACGCGGCGGCTGAATACGGACCACGTCAGCGGCAGTTCGACGCCGTGGCCGTCGATACGCTGGTCGCCCTGCCGGTGAAGCCGAATCGATTTCTGATTTACACCTCCGGAATCTGGGTGCTCGGTCCGGCGCCGGCTCCGGTCGATGAGACCGCGCCCGTCAACCCAATCGAGTCGGTGGCGTGGCGTCCCGCGCACGAGCAGCGCGTGCTCGATACGGCGAAGTCCGGCGTCCGCGCGGTCGTCATCCGCCCCGGCATCGTCTACGGCGGCTCGCGTGGCATCGTCGGCGACCTCGTGAAGGACGCGGCCAACAGCCTCGTCCGGATCATCGGCAGCGGCGACAACCACTGGCCGCTGATTTACGAGCGCGATCTGGGTGAGCTCTACGCGCGGATCGTCTCGACGCCGGCGGCGGCCGGGATCTTCCATGCGACCGATGACGGCGCCGAAACGGTGAACGAGCTCGTCGCCGCCCTCGCCGAGCATGCGCCGACGCCGCCGAGCATCCGTCACGTGCCCCTTGCCGAGGCGCGCAAGAAAATGGGACCGTACGCGGAGGCGCTCGCGCTCGATCAGATCGTGCGCAGCCCGCGCGCCCGGGCCCTCGGCTGGGCGCCTACTCTCCATTCGGTGGCCGGCAACGCCGCACGGCTCTTCGAGGAATGGAAACGCGGCAAGGCCGCATAACCATCGCGAAGTCGGGGAATCGGGGAACCGTAGAATCTGGAGGACGCTGCGATGAAGAGAGTCGTACTGAGTGCCGCGTTGGTGCTTCTCCCGGTGCCGCTGCTTGGCCAGACCACTGCGACGGCCGCCGTGGATCCGCATGCGGGGCATGCGATGGAGCAGGCGGCTCCGGCGCAGCCTGCCGCCGCTCGCAATCCGAACCTGCCGCCGTCCGGCGATAACAACGCCGCCGCCGCGCTCGAGCAGTTGAAGTCCTCGCCGCGGCACGGCGAATGGGTCGACATCAAGGGCAGCAACGGCACACCGATCAAGTCCTTCGTGGTCTATCCCGAGCGGCGCGACAAGGCCCCTGTCGTAATCGTCATTCACGAAATCTTCGGGTTGAGCGACTGGATCCGCGGCGTCGCCGATCAGCTCGCGAAGGAAGGGTTCATCGCGATCGCGCCCGACTTTCTCTCTGGACGTGGTCCGAACAAGGGCGGGAGCCAGGAACTCGGCTCGCAGGGTTCGACTCAGGAGATCCGCAACGTGACGCCGGACGACACGGTGCGCATCCTCGACGACGTGCGCGCCTATGCCTTGACCATTCCGGCCGCGAACGGCAAGACCGCGGCGATTGGCTTCTGCTGGGGCGGCGGGACGACGTTCACCTACGCGCTGCGGCAGCCCGCGCTCAACGCTGCCGTCTCGTACTACGGTCCGATGCCCGCCGACCAGGCGGCGTACGCCGGCGCCAAGGTCCCCGTGCTCGGGTTGTACGGCGGCAACGATCAGCGCGTCAATGCCAACATCGACGCGGCGAAGGCCGGCATGGCCGCCGCGAAGGCCACGTACGACCCGCACATTTTCGAAGGCGCCGGCCACGGTTTTCTGCGCCAGCAGTCGGGCGGCGCCAACGCGCCGGGCAACATGAAGGCGACCGAAGAGGCCTGGAAACTGACGCTGGATTTCCTCAGAGCGCACACCAGGTAAGGCGCCGTTCGCCTTACTTGAAGCTCACCCCTCCACTCAGGACGAGCAGCGTCGTCCGCGGCTGGGCAATGCGCCCGGCCGCGGCGGTCTGTTCGGCGACGGAGTACCACCGGAAATCGACCGAGAAGGCCAGGTGATCGGTGTTGAACCACCTCGCGCCGCCGCCGTAGTTGATGGTGCTGCGATAGGTGCTCGATGTCGCCGGCGCGTCGGCGCGATCGACGTACAGCTTCGAGCGCCCCAGCATGCCGCCGCTGATGTAACTCCAGCCGCTGCGGTGCCCGAAGTTCAGCGAGAGCTCCGGCGAGAAGGTCGTGAAATGGCGACGCACTGTCGGACTCGTGGTCTTGCTGCCGTCGGCGGCGACGATGTCGAGCGTGCTGCTGCCGCGCGCCATCACCACGTTGCCGCCGATGCCGAGCGTCACTTTCGCCGACCGCAGCGGATAGACATGGACGCCGCCGGCGATGCCGAAGCTGCGCGCCGGCAGGTTGGCGGCGTTGACCCCGAGGTCGGTGGCAACGCTCGGTTCCGCCTTGTGTCGCGTGTAGACGCCGCGCAGATCGACGGCGAGCGGGCCGATCGGCTCCTTCTGCTGCGCGGCTGCCGGCGCCGCGCACGCGAAAGCGGTCAGCAGCAGGCACATCACTCGTCGGTCGGCGCGCATCCGCTCAGTATAGCTTTCGCTCGCGCGCGATCTCCCGCGCCAGCGCGAACGCCGCGTCGAAGTCGGTCACCGTTCCTTCGAGCTGACGTTCGTAGACCTGGCGCAGCACGTCGCCAATCGCCGGCCCCGGCTTGACGCCGATCTCGAGCAGATGCCGTCCCTTGACCAGCGGCGCCGGCGGGGCGTGTTCGACGCCAAGACGGCGGGCGCGCTCGAGGAACTGATCCATCGCCGTACAGTCGAAGCCGCCGCCGCGCCCTTCACAGTCCGCCTTGGCGACGCGCGCCAGCAGCTCGAGATCCACCTTTTGCGCGAGCCGCCGGTAGGCGCCATCGCCGACCGGCGGGTTTGCCTTCGCGAACATTCCGGGCTTGAGGTGGTTTGCCACCATGCCCAGCACTTCGCGGCGCACGTCGTATC
>JBKPSE010000258.1:0-4020 GCA_046765855.1 Acidobacteriota bacterium
TTTCTCGTCACGGATCAGAAGGGACGGGCGCGTTCGCTCCCCGACTTTCTCGCGCGGGGACGGCTGCTGCTCAATTTTCATCGCGGCACCTGGTGACCGAACTGCCGCCACCGGTTCGGTGAGCTTGCCGACAACATCGCCCCCTACACCGCGCGCGGGATCCAGGTCGTCGGCGTGCTGGCGCAAAAGCGCGAGGCGGTGCGCCGCTACATCGAAGAGACCGGCCTTCCCTTCGACATTCTGATCGACGAGCGCCGTGAGATGGCGAAGGCCTACGGGGTCTGGCACCATTTCGGCTTCGACGCCTACAACATCGCCCGTCCTGCCGTGTTTCTCGTCGAACAGGACGGGTCCATCAGCTATTCGTTCATCGGCGACCATCAGCGCGAGTTTCCCAGCCAGGACGAGATCATTAACTCTGCAAACGCGAAGTAATAGTGATATAACCGGTCGTGTGACAGGTCGACCGCCGCGCCTGCCGAGACTGCTGCTGCGCCTCACCCCCGCCGCACGCCGCTGGCCCGCGGTGCAGGACGAGCTGGAAGAACTCTTCGAGCTGCGCTGTGCGCAGGCGGGCGTGGAGCGGGCGCGCCGGCGCTACTGGCGCGACGTGCTCAGTCTCTGGACACACCCGGCCGTAGTTCGCAGCAGCCATACCGATCACCTGCCAATCACTCGCACGTCGTGGGGAACGCGCATGGAACGACTGGCCATGGATGTCCGCTACGCGCTGCGACGGCTCGGCGCCACGCCGGCCGTCTCGGCGATCGCGATCGGCACCGTCGCGCTCACCGTGGGCGCCAACACCGCAATTTTCAGTATCACGGATGCCGCGCTGTTCCGGCAGCCGCCATTTCCTGCGGCGGACCGGGTAGTCAACGTCTTCGAAACGACCACGTCTGCACCCGGGCGTTTCATCATGGCGGCGTATCCGACGCTGCTCGCCTGGCGCGAACGGCGCGATCTCGTCGAGGCGCTGACGACCTGGAAGAGCGGATCGGCGATCGTGATGGAACGTGAACCGGAATCCGCTTCGGTGAATCTCGTGTCGACCGACTACTTCGATGTGTTCGGAGCGCGGCCGCTGTTCGGACGCACGTTCGGCGAAGCGGATATGCGACCCGGTGCAGAGCCCGTCGTCATCCTTGGACACGCCTTCTGGCAGAAGTACTTCGGCGGCGATCGCGGCGTGATCGGGCGGCCCCTCCACCTCAACGACTCGGCGCCGACAATCGTCGGCGTGCTGCCGGCGGATTTCGCGTTCACGGCTCCTCTCTATCGCCCGCTGCAGCCAAGTCCGGCCGCAGCGTCGCCGCGCGCGCGGCAATTCAACGTCATCGCGCGCTTGAAGCCGGGCGTCGGCATCGAGCATGCGGCACGTGAATTCTCCGCGATGGCGAAACAGCGCGCGGAGCCGAGCGAACGCGACGCCGTCGGCGCGATCGTCGAGCCCTACAGCGAGCGCACGGCACGCTACGCGCGGCCGACGCTTCGCATGCTCACGTGGGCGGCCGCCATGGTGCTGCTCATCGGCTGCGTCAATGTCGCCGGCCTTCTCTTCGCGCGCGGCTCGACGCGCGGACGCGAGCTGGCGCTGCGCGCATCCCTGGGCGCCGCACGCACGACTCTCGTCGTGCAGCTGCTGATCGAGAGTTGCGTCATCAGTGTGATCGGCGGCGCCGCCGGCGTCCTGCTGGCATGGGTAGGGCTCGACACGCTGCTCAAGGCGCTTCCGCTGTCTCTCCCGGCGACGGCGCATCCGCAGATCGACTTGCGCGTGCTGGCCTTTACGCTGGGGCTTGCCGTGTGCATCGGCATTCTGTTCGGGCTGCCGCCGGCGTGGCGCTTCTCACGAGCAAATCTCGTTGGCACGCTCGCCGCGAGCGGGCGCACTGCAACCCCGATCTCGCGCCGCTTGTCGGGTTTGCTGATTGGCGCGGAGATCGCGCTGGCGCTCGTGCTCGTGTCCGGGGCGGCGCTGATGCTGCGCAGCCTGACGAACCTGTATGGAGTGGACAAAGGCTTCAGCGCGGATCGGCTCGTCACGCTCGAAGCGGCGCCGCTGCAGAACGATGACGCGACTTACTCGCAATACTACGCCGCGCTGCTCGATCGCCTGCGCGCGCTTCCGGGCGTCGAAGCAGCGGGTGCCGCCGATAGCTTCCCCTTGGGCCAGTTCCGCTCCATGACGTTAGCCTCGGTCGTGGGGGCCACGAACTTCGTGCAGAAAGGCATCGTCATCAGCTCGGTGACACCGGGCTTTTTCGAAACGATGCGGATACCTGCGCTCGCGGGACGCGTGATCGGCCCGGAAGATCGCGCGGAGTCGCCACCGACAGCAGTCCTCAACCAGAGCGCGGCGCGCGCGTTCTTCGAGGGAGCCAACCCGATCGGACGGCACATGACCGTCGGCAAGAAAGTCGTGGAGATCGTCGGCATAGTGCCGGATCTGCGCAGCAAGGACCTGGCGTCCGAGCCGGAGCCCGAGCTTTACCGTGCCTACGCTCAGGGAGCGCCGGCGGCCAGCCTGGAAGGACGTCCGGTCGGACGCAGTCTGACCTTGATCGTCCGGACCTCCGGCGACAGCCGTGCAATGGCCGCGGTACTTCGCGAGCAAGCCCACGCAGTCGGGACGCGTGCGCTCGTTCGCCGCGTCCGCACCTTCGACGACTGGATCGCGGACTCGGCGCGGCTGACGCAGCAGCGGACGACGCTGCTGACGCTGCTCGGCACGCTGGGATTGCTGCTCGCCTTGATTGGCGTATTCGGCATCACGTCCTACGCGATTTCGCAGCGGACGCGCGAGATCGGCGTGCGCGTGGCGCTCGGCGCGACAGCGCGCGACGTGCTGAAGACGGTAGGCGGCGGCGCCGGCGGCGCCATAGCGATGGGAGTGATCGTCGGCGCCATCGCGACAATGTGGGCGAGCCGCGCGATCGCGGTGTTTCTCTACGAAGTGAAGCCCGGGGATCCGATTAGTGTCGCGGCGGCCGCAGCGATCCTCGCCACCGCGGCAGGGCTCGCGGCGTACCTTCCGGCACGCCGCGCGTTGCATGTCGATCCCGTCGTCGCGCTTCGCGAAGAGTGACCACCAATCGCGACGCTGTATCAACCATGCCGTCAGCGCGGCAAGCGCGCGATGACAGCGGCTGACCTTATCCGAATCGCTTGTTGACCGCGTCCCAATTGACGACGTTCCACCAGGCGGCCAGGTAGTCGGGGCGGCGGTTCTGATACTTCAGATAGTAGGCGTGTTCCCACACGTCGACGCCGAGGATCGGCCGCTTCCCCTCCATCATCGGGTTGTCCTGGTTGGCCGTACTCTCGATCACCAGTTTGCCGCCGGCATCGACCAGCCACGCCCATCCGCTGCCGAAGCGCTTGGCGCCGGCGTCGTTCAGCTGCGTCTTGAACGTGTCGAAGCTGCCGAAGGTGGAGTTGATCGCTTCGGCGATCCGTCCGGTCGGCTCGCCGCCCTTCGCCGGTCCCATGATTTCCCAGAACATCGTGTGGTTGACGTGGCCGCCGCCGTTGTTGCGCACCGCGGTGCGGATGGCGTCGGGGACCGAATTGATGCTCTTGATCAGGTCTTCCGCGCTTTTGTTCTGGAGGTCGGGGTGCTTCTCGAGCGCCGCGTTCAGGTTGTTCACGTACGCCGCGTGATGTTTGTCGTGATGGATCCGCATCGTCTGCTCGTCGATGTGCGGCTCCAGCGCGTTGTAGTCGTACGGAAGCGGCGGAACTGAATGTGCCATCTATCTCTCCTCACTGAATCTGCAACATGCGATCGAGCGCCAGCTTCGCCCATCGCTTCGTCTCGTCCGGGACGACGATCTGGTTGTGGATCTCGCCCGCGACGAGGCCTTCGAGTATCCAGAGCAGGTGATTGGGCGACACCCGGAACATCGTCGAGCACAGGCAGCCGAACGGATCGAGCGTGACCACGAGGCGATCCGGGGCGACTTCGTTGGCGAGCCGGTTGACGAGGTGAATCTCGGTCGCGACCGCCCAGACCGACCC
>JBKPSE010000259.1:0-6397 GCA_046765855.1 Acidobacteriota bacterium
CCATCGTGCTGTCGACGCGGTCGTCGACGATCGAGGGCACGGTCACGGATGTGAAGGGAACGCCGGCGGAGGCGGGGATTCTGATCTTCTCGGACGACAAGTCGTCATGGCTGCCCAACTCCGTGCGCACGCGCCGCGCGACCGCCAATTTAACCGGCCAGTTCCGTGTCTCCGGATTGCTCGCCGGCCGTTACTACGTCATCGCGCTGCCGCGCGAACGGCTCAACCTGCCGTTCGGCGCGATGGACGCCGCGTTCTTCGAGCAGATGGCGAAAGAGGCAACCCCCTTCGTCGTCGGCGACGATGAAACGCGGCAGATCGATCTGAAGGTGGCGGCGGGCAGCGGCGGTTAGCCTGGCGTCCTGATGGGCCGATTGATGAACGGCCGCGCTGTTGAAAAAGTTGTCGGTCCGAAAACTGATTTGTAAGCGCCGCTTCTGATGCGCGCGTCGACCTCCGCGCAGAACTCTTAGAAAAATCCCCCCGTTTCATTGTTGGGCTGGCTGGCGCACATCTTGCGGTAGCGCTGCGCACACCAATGAAATATCTGTTGTCCGTCGCAACGGTCGCGATAGCTCTCTGTACGGCCACTCCATCAATCGCGCAGCCGCTGTCCGCGTGGGATTCCGCAATCAATGTCACCGCCGCCGACGGTACCCTGACCAAGTCAGGCGGGTGCGATCTCTGCGCCGACGCAGGCGCACACAGCCGCGGCCAGATCACGGGCGACGGCTTTGGCGAGTTCGTCGTAGGGGCTGTATCGCGCCTTACTGCGGGTCTCAGTTCAGACCTGTCGTCGTCGACTGCCGAGGGATCGATGGACTACGCCGTCAGTCTGTCAGCGACGGGCGCGTATGACATTCGGGAGCGTGGTGTCGTGGTCTACCGGCCGCGCGGATCGTATGCGGCGGGAGATCGTTTCCGAGTCGGCGTCGAGGCGGGTGTCGTCGTCTACCGTCGGAACGGCGTGCCGCTCTATACGAGCGCGGTGATACCCACGGTGCCGCTGGTCCTCGATGTGACGCTCTCTTCGCGCGGCGCGTCGATCAGCAGGGCGATTGTGGCCGCTCGCACACTGCCGGTGTGGGACGACATCGTCAAAGCGGCAGCTTCGAGCGGCGACCTGATAAAAAACGGCGGCTGCGGCGATTGTGCCAATGCGGGAGGCCACACGGGACGCCTGCTCGGCAACGGCATCGTCGAGTTCACGCCCGCGTTCGGACACCGGATCACGGCCGGCCTGAGCACCGACTTGTCGGCTTCGACCGATACCGCAAACATGGAGTTCGCCTTCAGCATCTGGCCAAGCGGCACGTTCGAGATCCGCGAGCGCGGCAGCTACCGCAGCGAGGGAATGCTGAAGCCCGGCGATCGACTGCGTATCGCGGTCGACGGTCAGACGATTACCTACAGCCGCAACGGCGCCGTGTTGTACACGAGCACCGCCGTCCCGTCGTTTCCGATGACGCTCGACGCCACGCTGACGACGCGCGGCGCGGCGATATATGAAGCGGCGATGGCGGCGGCCGCAGCCACATCGACTCGCACGCCGGTCTCGTGGGAATCGCCGGTGAATGTGACGGCCTCCACTGGCACACTGACCAAGAGCTCGGGCTGCGCTGACTGTATGGACGCCGGTGCGCACAGCGTCACGCGCCTGTCGGGCGACGGATACGCGGAGTTCACCGCCGGGTCGGGCGTCGTTACCGCTGGCTTGAGCACCGATCTCACGGCAGCGACCACGATGATGACGACGAACTACGCCTTCACGCTGCAGCCCACAGGGTCATGGGAGATTCGCGAGCTTGGCCTGTATCGCGGCGACGGGACTTACGCGACGGGCGACAGATTCCGCGTGGCCGTCGAGGGCGGCAAGGTCGTCTACCGGCGCAACGGCGCGCCCGTCTATATCAGCGCCACGGCACCGGCATCGCCGATGGTCTTCGACGTCGCGCTGTCAACGCTCGGCGCGACGCTGAACGGAGCTGTGTTTGGCACCGGGCCGAGCGAGTATCCGCCGGCGACGGCCACGACGACAGGAACGACATCGACGACGACCACGACGACATCCACGGTCGTGTGGCCCACCGGAGTCGTCACCGCCGGGCCCTACACCGCAATCATCGACCGTCAGCCTTATGCGAAGCCCGCTGCCCCGGCAATCGGACCGGCAGGCAGCACGATCGTGGATCCGGTGTTCCTGTCGAAGATCACCCGCGTCACCGACGGCAATACGCGCCCCGCCTATCTGAATAGCTCGTATCGAACGCCGTCGAGCACGCATCTGAACGCGTGGAGCGCGGCGGGCACCTACTTCTACGTGGTCAGCGGCGGCGGCGCGAGCATTCCGTTCCGTTTCGATCCGGCAACCGGCACGGCGAAGCGCGTCAACGCGACTGCCGGTGGCGACGGCGGGCTGGTGCTGAACTTCTACATGGAGCCGCAATTCAGCTCGGTCAGCGACTCCATCATCTACGGCAGCGTCGGCGGCGTGAGCGGGGCGACCTACCGCTCGGTCGATCAGTACGACTTCTCCACCAATACGTATACGCGCCTGCTCGATCTCGACACGCTGGCCCCCGGACTTGCGGGGACGTATGTCGGGGGCATCGCCTCGAGCGCCGGCAGCACCGAGCGCATCATGGCGTTCTTCGGTGGCACGGCGCAGGACCTGCATCACCTGGTTGTGGTCTTCGACAAGGCCAACCCGCAGAACCGCCTCGTGCTCGATACCATCGCGAACACGCTCAACGGTCAACCGATTTCCTTCCCGTTGAGCATTTCACTGCATCACGCCGCCATCGATCGCAGCGGCCGCTACGTCATGCTCTATTCCACGTGGACGGATCAGACCTCGACGCGCAAGGCGGCGCAGTCGTATCTGTGGGACACGCAGACCGGCGGCATCACGGAATTGAACGTCTCGGCGCTTCCCTACGGGCATGACGCGTTCGGATTCGGTGTGTCGGTGAACATGGACTGCTGCACGTCGACCACCTGGGACGCGGCGCAATGGCAGTTCCGTTCCCTGGCGTCGCCGCTGGTGACGCGAGACGTGATCAAGACGGTGCTCTCGCCGAAAGAGATCTACCTCGCCGATCACCCTACCTGGAACAATGCGCGCCCGGACGCGCTCGTGCCGTTCGTCAGCGGCCTCTTCCGCGCGCCGTCTTCGACCGCAGTCTGGCGCGCGTGGGACGACGAGATCGTGGCGGTGCAGACCGATGCCGCCGCTGATGCCGAGGGGATCGTCTGGCGCTTCGCTCATCACCACACCGACGTGCGCAACGAGACCGACCCAACCGTCATCTCGTTCTGGTACACGCCGCGTCCAAATGTGTCGCCGGACGGCAGGTGGGTCTTGTTTACGTCGAACTGGGAGAAAACGCTCGGCACGGATCCGACTGCCGACGCATCAGCGACAGCGCGCCAGGATGTCTTTCTTGTCGCGCTGAAAAAGTAATCGGCCACGAGCAGGATCAGGAGATCAGGGAGTCTCCCCGATCTCCTGATGCCTGTGACCTTGGCTAGCGCGGCAGCGCCGTGACGAGAATCGACACCGGCTTGCTGACGGCGGTGAACGTCTCGCCGCTCACCGTTCCAATCGTCGCGGTATAGCGGGCCTGCGACACCGGCGGGCCCGCATTGCCGCCGCGGCCGCCGAACCCGCCGCCGCCACCCTGTCCGCCCCGGCCGCCTTGCGCCGGCGGCGGCGCATCGCGCCGAAGGTCCCAGGCGATACGATGCAGCCCCGGCGTCATCTGTTCACCGCTCAATTCGATGCGACGGACCTGCTGCCCCTGATCGTCGGCGATCTGGACCACCATCTTCTCAGGGGCCCCCGCGCCGATGCTGTAAGTCAGCAGCGCGCCGTAGGGCGGATTCTGATAGGTGGTGTTCCCCCACGTGGCTTCGTACTGGCCAAGGACGTCGTACTGATACGCGTCCCGCAGCGGATAGAGCCGCGCACGCTCGCCGAGCGTCTCCGGCGAGAGGTCGCGTAGCGCCGTGTAATCGTCGAGAATGAACACACCGCGGCCGAAGGTGCCGGCCACGAGATCGTTCTCACGCCGCTGAATGGTGATGTCGCGGACCTGAATCGTCGGCACGCCGCTCATCTCGACCCAGTGCTGGCCGCCATCGAGCGTGACGTACAGACCGAACTCCATCCCCGCGAAGAGCAGATTGGGATTGACGGTATCGGCGGCAAGCGACCACGCGCCTGAGCGCACCGGAAGATCGCCGGCGATCGACGTCCACGTCTTGCCGCGGTCGGTGCTCTTGAGCACGTAGGGCTTGAAGTTGCCGCGGTTCCAATCGTTCAGCGTCGCAAACACCGTGTTGACGTCGCGCGGCGACGCCTGAACGTCGGTGACGTAGGTGAACTCCGGCACGCCTGCCGACTGCAAGGCGGATGACTCGACCTTGCGCCAGTTCCTGCCGCCGTCCTCGGTCACCTGAATCAGCCCGTCATCGCTGCCCGCATACAGCAGCCCTTCGAGCAGCGGCGACTCGTCGAGCGCAGTGATCGTGCTCAGGCGCGTCGTCGCTTCCATGTAGGCAACCGAGTCGGGCGGCCAGACCTTGCCCATGATCTCGATCTTGGTCCGATCCAGATTGCGCGTGAGGTCGGGGCTCACCGGCGTCCACGTATCGCCGCGGTTGTCGCTGCGGTAGACGCGATCGCCGGCGAAATAGAGGCGGCGCGACGAGTGCGGGCTGATGATCGTCGGAGTGTCCCAGTGCCAGCGCCCCAGTCGTTGTGCGCCGCCGCCGCGTCCTCCACCGCCGCCCCCTCTGCCCATCGTCGCGCTGCGAATCTCGGCGTCGATGTCCGCCTGCGGCATGCCGAAGACGTTCCGCGTGTTCGGCACGATATTGACGCTCTGGCCGGTGCGCAGATCGAGGCGCTGCAGGTTGCCTTCCTGCGATTGCGCGTAAACGGTGTTGGGATCTTCGGGATCGATGCGGCACTGGAAACCGTCGCCGCCGCCGATGTTGAACCAGTCGCTGGTGCGGACGCCGGCGCGGTTGAGGGTGCGCGACGGGCCTTCGACCGATCCGTTGTCCTGGGCGCCGCCGCAGACGTTGTAGAACGGGCGCGCGTTATCGACCGAGATGCGGTAGAACTGCGAGAGCGGCAGGTTGGAGAACTGCCGCCACGACTTCATGTTGTCGTACGTCTCATAGAGGCCGCCGTCGTTGCCGATCAGCATGTGACGGTGATCGCTCGGATCCCAGACGACTTCGTGATGGTCGACATGCACCCCGCTGAGCGGCACGACCTTCCAGGTCTTGCCGCCGTCCTCGCTGCGCGAGATGTTGGTCCACGTCGAGTAGATCGTTTCAGGATTCTCCGGGTCGACGAAGATCTCGTTGTAGTAGCCCGGATCGCCGCCGCGGAAGCAGTCGTCGCTCGGTCCCTGCCCGCGCCCGCCTTGCGGCGCGCCTTCGCCACCTTCCCCTGCCGTGGTGGTGGTCGTCGTCGTTGTCGCGGGCGCCGTCGGGGCGCCGATCGGCGCGCACGCTGCGGGGGGCGTTGCATTCTGTGCGCCGGGGAAACCGCCGCCGCGGCCCGCCTCGAAGACCTGGCGTCCGATACGCGTCCAGCTCGCGCCGGCGTCGTCCGATCGGAAGAAGCCGCCCTGCCCGCGTTGCGCCGTCACCAGCGCGTAGACGGTGTTTGGATTCCGTGAATTGATGCCCAGACCGATACGGCCCATTTCCACAGTGGGCAGGCCCTTGGTGAGCTTGGTGAAGTGCGCGCCGCCGTCCGTGCTCTTGAAGAGGCCGCTGTCGGGACCGCCGCCGATCAACTGCCCGACCTGCCGCCGCCGCTGCAGCATGGCCACGTAGATCGTGTCCGGTTTCTTTGGATCCATGACCATGTCGGTGGCGCCGCTGTTCTCGGTCCCCGGCAGCACGTTCTTCCAGGTCGCGCCGCCATCGGTTGTCTTGAACAGCCCGCGGTCGCCGCCGGGGCGCCACAGAGGTCCAATCGCCGTCACGTAGACCACGCTGGAATTGCGCGGGTCGATGATGTTCTGAATGTGCTCGGAGTTCTCGAGGCCCATCCTCTTCCAGGTCTTGCCGGCGTCGGTCGACTTGTAGATCCCGTCCCCGAATGCGACGCTTCGCTGGTTGTTGTTCTCGCCGGTGCCCAGCCAGACGACATTGGAGTCTTTGGGATCGACTTTCACCGCGCCGAGCGAGAAGGACCCGCCTTCATCGAAAATCGCGGCGAATGTGTTGCCGCGGTTCTCAGTCTTGAACAATCCGCCAGAGGCGCTGGCGACGTACCAGACGTTCGGGTTCTTCGGGTCGATATCCACATCCGAGATGCGGCCCGTGGTTATGTCGGGACCGATCGTCCTGAGCGAGAGGCCTTTGATTGCGG
>JBKPSE010000260.1:0-4286 GCA_046765855.1 Acidobacteriota bacterium
GGGATGTTCCAGCCGCTCAGCCGTCCCCGGTCGCTCCTCACCTGTCGCCCCTCGCGCTTCGCCTATCGCTCCTCGCTCCTCGCCTGTCGCCCCTCGCTCCTCGAACAGCTCGCCGGCGGGGCGGATCGCCTGTTCGACCTGCCACAGCGCCGTGCGCCGATCGAAGCCGAACGCGTTGAGCGCGCCGATTTCCGCGAGCGTCGCGACCTCGTCGCGGCGGAGGCCGGTGCGGCGGATGAGATCGTCGAGCGAGGGAAAGCGCGGCGTATCCGAGGAGCGAGCGGCGAAGGGCGAGCGGCGGTCCGGGGAGGACGGCGGCGACGTGCCGGAAATCGGGAGTGCCCAGACATGTGAGCAGATGTTGCAGAAGCCTTCATGCGTGTGCAGCGTTTCCAGCATCGATTGATCGTCGCCGCCGCACTTTGGGCAGCGCAGCTCGGTTGACGTCGCGGTCTTCGTGACCTTCTCGCTCGTCGCCCCTCGCTCCTCGCCGCTCGCGCCACACGCCGCGATCGCCTCTCCCGCTTCGCGGCGCAGCCCGTTCACATACATCAAGCCAAGACGGACCCGGCCGTCGGGCTCGACGCGGCAGAACCAATCGGAGATCTGCACGTCGATCGACGCGAAGCGGACGCCATGACGCTGCGCATCCTTGACGAGCGTCGACGGGTGGTAGAACCCCATCGGCTGGTTGTTGAGCATCGCCGCGTAGAACGCCGCGGGATAATGCGCCTTGAGGTAGGCGCTCGCGTAGACGAGCAGGGCGAAGCTTGCCGCATGTGACTCGGGAAAACCGTAGAGCGCGAACGAGGTGATCGAACGGATGATCTCCTCCGCCGCGTCGCCGGTGATCCCCTGGCGCGCCATCCCCGCGCGCAGCTTGCCTTCGATCTGCTGCATGCGCTTCTCGGATCGCTTGAACCCGAAGGCGCGGCGCAACTCCTCCGCCTCGCCGCCGCTGAACCCCGCGGCGACCATCGCCATCCGCAGCAGCTGTTCCTGGAACAGCGGCACGCCGAGCGTGCGCGCAAGGATCGGCTCGAGCGAGGGATGCGGATATTCGATCGGCTCCTGCCCCTGGCGCCGCTTCAAATACGGATGCACCATGTTGCCGACGATCGGTCCGGGCCTGATGATCGCGACCTCGACGACGATGTCGTAGAAGGTTTTCGGCTGCAGGCGCGGCAGCGTCGCCATCTGCGCGCGCGATTCGACCTGGAAGATGCCGATGGTGTCCGCCTCCTGCAGCATGCGGTAGACGGCCGCGTCGTTGGCGGGAAGGTGGGCGAGATCGAGGGCCGATGGTCGAGAGCCGAGCCCCGGCTTCCCGTCTTCGAGGCTCGATCCGCGGTGCTCGGCAGCGTTCACGATCTCGAGCGCATCCTGCAGCACCGCCATCATCCCCAGCCCGAGCAGATCGACTTTGACGATGCCCATGTCGGCGCAGTCGTCCTTGTCCCATTGGATCACGACGCGGCCGGGCATCGAAGCGTTCTCGAGCGGCACGACGTCGTCGAGGCGGCCCTGGCAGATGACCATCCCGCCCGAGTGCTGCCCGAGATGGCGCGGCAGGTCCTGGATCTGCTGCCACAGCGCGCCGAACATCTGGATCGTCGGCTGCGCGCCGTCCATGCCGGCGTCCCTGAGGTGGCGCGCGAGCGTGTCGTCGGGGTCGACGAACTCGAAATGGTTCATCACTTTCGCCAGCCGATCGACGGTCTCGGGCTCGATCGAGAGCGCCTTCCCGACCTCGCGCGCGGCGCTGCGCCCGCGGTAGGTGATGACATTCGCGGTCATCGCGGCGCCGAGCTTCCCGTACTTCTCGTAGATGTGCTGAATCACACGCTCGCGCCGATCGCCGCTCGGCAGATCGAGATCGATGTCCGGCCACTCGCCGCGTTGTTCGGAGAGAAAGCGCTCGAACAGCAGGTCCATGCCGACCGGATCGACGGCGGTAATCCCGAGGCTGTAGCAGACGGCGCTGTTGGCGGCGGAGCCGCGTCCCTGGACGAGGATGCCCTGCTGCCGGGCGAAATTGACGATGTCCCAGACGATGAGGAAGTAGCCGGCGAGATCGAGCTTCTCGATCAAGTCGAGCTCGCGTTCGATCTGCCGCGCCTGCCGCGGTTCGAGCGGCCGATAGCGCTCGCGCGCGCCGGCCTGCGTGATCTTGCGCAGGAACGACGCCATCGACTCCCCTGCCGGCACCGGATATTCGGGGAAGCGGTAGCCGAGATCGGCCATCGTGTACGACAACCGGTCCGCCAGCTCGCCCGACGCGGCAATCGCTTCCGGAATGTCGGCGAACAGCTTCGCCATCTGCGCCGGCGTCTTCAGATAGCGCTCGGCGTTGCACGTCAGCCGCCGCCCCGCCGCAGCCAGCGTCGTCTTGTGCCGGATGCACGTGAGCACGTCGTAGAGCGGACGCTCGGCCGGCTCGGCGAAGCGCACGCCATTGGTCGCGACGATCGGCACGTGAAAGGCGTCGGCGAGATGGCGCAGCGCATGATTGTCCGCTTCCTCGTCGCGCAGCAGATGCCGCTGCAGTTCGAGATAGGTGCGGCCGCGGCCGAACACGCCGACCAGACGATCGATCACGCCGCCGACGCCGAAGCGCGCGCCGCTCAGCATGCTGCGGCCGGCGAGCGCGATCAGCCCCTCGGTGCGGCCGTCGAGCTCGTCGAGCGCGATCGCCCCTTCCCCTTTCGGCGCCCGCATCTTCATCATCGTCAGCAGGCGACAGAGATTCCTGTAGCCGTGCGGCGATTCGATGAGGACGGGGAGGCGGAAGACAGCGTCCGCGGATCGAGGGTCGAGGGTCGATGGGCGCGAATCCTGGATTCGCGATTTTCGATCGTCGGCCACCGGCCAACGGCTATCGGATGCGGCAATCGTCACCTCCGCCCCGATGATGGCCTTGAGTCCCGCTTTCTTCGCGGCGAGATGGAAGCGCGGCGCGCCATAGACGCCGTCGCGATCGAGCAGCGCGATCGCCGGATAGCCGAGCGCCGCGGCGCGATCGATCAACGCTTCAGGAAGCGTCGCGCCGTCGAGGAACGAGAACGCCGAAGCGGCATGGAGTTCGATGTACGACACAGTCGTGCTAACGGTGCTGAAGGTGCGCAACGGAGCTAATGGTGCTGGTGCTGATGGTGCTCACGGTGCTCGCTCAGGTGCTCAGGGTGCTCAGGGTGCTCAGAGTGCTCGCGGTGCTCAGGGTGCTCGCGGTGCTCACGGTGCTCAGGGTGCTCACGGTGCTCAGGGTGCTCAGAGTGCTCGCGGTGCTCAGAGTGCTTAGGGTGCTAATCGTGCTTATGGTGCTGATGGTGCTTAGTCGTAGGTGGCCTCCAGGAACCAGCGTTCTGTGGTTCTGTCCTGAAAAATCCGGCAGACGGCTCCACTCGACAGCGCGACGTCCCACTCGTTGCGGCTCCAGCTCCGATCGGTCCACCAGCCGCCGGAGGTGCGCCATGGTCCGGCCGCCTCGACGATCGCGCCGCAGGGCATACCGCGCTTCGACGCGGCGATGTGCACCGGACGTCCGTGCTCGACGCTGACGCGGATCGCCGGTGGATTTCGCTGCCGGCGAAGCACAAACCCGGCAGCGTGCGCGGCAGCACCGTCCGCTGCTGTGGCCGCGGCGCCGTCGGGGGCGTAGCGCTCCATTACGAACGCATCTGCGCGATGCGTGTCTTCGAGCGCGGGCGATCCGACGCAGGCGTCGCCGACCAGCGCCGACAGCCGCGCGGTGAGCGTCGACAAGGTTTCCGGCGACGGCAGCGCGCGCTGCAGCAGCGAGAACTGCGTCACCCGCGCCGGCGCCGGATCGAGCTCGATGGCCACGACATCGACGGCGGCCGTCGCGGCGCCTGCCTCGCCGAAGCCGCAGAGCGGCGAAGGCGGGTTCGATTCCAGATCGAGCAGCAGCAGCGTGCGCAGCACGCGCGCATCGCGGATCGGCGCCGGCAGCTGCAGCAGCCGCGTGCAGATCGAACGATCGGTGAGCCGCAACTCGAGATGCACCGCGACCGCGCCGCGATCGGCGCGCTCGAGCGACGCGGTCAGCGGATCGAGCAGCCGCGCGAACACGAACGACAGCGGTTCGAGCGCATCGAGCGGCCATTCGAGCTCGAGACGGTTGATGAAACGTGGCGTCTCTGCATCGGGCACGAACGGTTTCGGGTCGAGGCCGCGCGCAAGCCGCTGCAAGGCAATGCCGCGGCTGCCGAGCCGCGACGACAACGCCGCCGGGGGCAGCGCCGCAAGATCGCCGAGCGTGACAATCC
>JBKPSE010000261.1:0-5128 GCA_046765855.1 Acidobacteriota bacterium
GTCGATGGCAATTGCCCTCGACGAATTCCAGGCGATCGCGGCGTTCGACGGCGGCAATGTCGAACAGGCACTGCGCGCCGCCGTCCAGGAACAGCGGTCCGTGGGCTATGTCTTCGCCGGCTCGGAGCCTTCGCTGATGGAGCGGATGCTGACGCCGCGCCGCCCGTTCTACAAGGCGGGTCCAGTGATTCGTCTCGGCAAGATCGATGCGAAGCTGTTCGCCGCTTTCATCGAAACGCGCTTTTCGCGAAGCGGCATCCGTCCCGAGGACGGCCTCGGCGCCGCGATCGTCGAGCTCGGCGCCAACGTTCCTTACGACGTACAGCGACTCGCGCACGAGACGTGGGACGACGTGCGCGCGGCGCGCAGGCGAACCGCGACGCTCGACGACCTGCACATCACGCTCGCGCGGCTGCTCGACGAGCAGCACACCGTCTTCGAGGAAGCCTGGCAGCGGCTGACGCTTTCGCAGCGGGCGGCGCTGCGCGCGATCGTGCTGGAGAACGGCCGCGAGCTGTTGTCGGCCGACGTCCGCCTGCGCTACCGGCTGTCAGCCGCGTCCAGCGTGCAGTCCGCGCTCGCCGCGCTCGTCCGCGAGGACCTGGTCGTCAGAGAGGACGGCCGCTACGTCGTCAACGATTCGCTCTATCGCGAGTGGATCGCCCGCCGCACCTTGTAGGAATCAGTCCACGCGCAGTGACTTGACCGGATCGACCTGGCTCGCGCGCCACGCCGGGATCAGACTTGCCGCGACCGCGAGTCCGAGCAGAGAGAGGCAGCAAGCCACAATCGTGATCGGATCGTGCGGCGATACGCCATAGAGCCGCGACTCCAGCGCGCGCGTCGCGATAAAGGCGGCGGCCGCTCCGGCAAGCAGTCCAGCGCTGGTGACAGCGAGCGCGTTCCTCATCACCAGACGCAGCAGCATCGCCGTGCGAGCGCCGAGCGCCAGGCGGATTCCAAACTCGCGGATCCGTTCGTTGACCGTGCACGCCATCATCGCGTAGATACCGATTGCCGCCAGCAGGGCGCCGACGGCCGCGAACACCGAGCTGAGGCGCGCGAGCAGCCGCTGCTCGGCAAGCGCGCGATCGATCGACGCGGTGAACGGCTCGATGTCGTACGGCGGCAACAGTGGGTTGAGCTCGCGAGCGACGCGCCGGACTGATCCAGCGACATCCGCGAAGCTGCCCGCAGACCGGACGTGCACGACGCCCCAGGACGCGTCATTTGCAGGGAAGTAAATGAACGGTTCCGGCTCGTTTGTGAGCGGCCGGCCGCGGACGTCGCCGACCACGCCGACTACCTCGACGACGTGTCCTTTGGGATAGTCGAGTACGAGCCGCATCCCGACAGCATTGCCAGCAGGTGAAATGTCGCGGGCCAGACGCCGGCTGACGATCGCAACTGTCGCGTCCGCAGCGCGCCATTCGTCTTCGGTGAAGTCCCGGCCCGCCAGCAACGGAATACCTACAGTTTCGAAATAGCCGTTCGAGACGGTATTCGACGCGGCCTCTAACGCTGCGGGTCCGCCTTGAACTGAAAAGGTCCCGTCCGATCGCATCGGCAGGTACGGCGTCGTCCAGCTGTAGGCGACGCTGTCTACGCCAGGAAGACTACGCAGGCGGCCGACGATCTCGATGAAGTACTGTTTGGCGCGCGCCGGCGTGTAGCCCTGACGCGGCGGATTGGCCGAGAAACTCATGATGCCCTCGGGGCGCATGCCAAGATCGATCGCACGCATGTTGTTCAGCGTGCGTGCAAACAGACCGGCGCAGATCAGCAGAAGGATCGATACCGCGACTTGAACGATCGCCAGAGTGCTGCGCAGCACGCGACGAGGACCGCGCGAGGCTGTGAGCCCGTCTTTCAACGACGAAGTCAGGTCCGTTCTGCTGGTCGCGAGCGCCGGCGCGATCGCGAATAGAAGTCCCGTCGCCACCGATATGACCGTCGTGAACAGGACAACGCGGAGATCCAATGACACGCCACGGACGGCGGGAAGATATCCGACCAATCTCATGCCGTCGAACAGTGACGTCAACGCGACAGCGAGCGCGAGGCCCGCGCAGCCGGCCGCGACAGCCAGCACGAGCCCTTCGGCGAGCTGCTGCCTGACGATGCGCAGACGGCTTGCGCCGATGGCGCGGCACACCGCAATTTCCCGCCGCCTGCCGAGCGCGCGCGCCAGCAGGAGATTCGCAGCGTTCGCGCAGGCCAGCAGCAATACGAGCCCGACCGCGCCCATCACCAGACGGAAGATTGTCGTCAACCGCTCGCGCACGTAAGTGTCCTGGCCGACGCCTTGGTAAACAATCGGCGCAATCTGGTTGCGTTCGCCCGCTCGATTCCGCGCGAAGCCTGGCGTTCGCGCCGCGATCGCCGCCGCCTGCTGCTGCGCAATGGCGAGAGTCTGTCCCGGCCGCAGCCTGCCGAACGCGTCGCCGAACAGCGTCATCCGCCGATTGGACAACAGCGTCGTGCCCATATTCGGCACTACGAACTGGTGCGCGCCGACAGGAACCCACAGTTCGGTCGAAGTCATCAGCGATCGACCCTGAAAATTGCCGGGCGCAATGCCGGCGATGACGAACGCGTGGCCGTTCACCGTTATCGTCTGGCCGATGGCCGAAGGGGAGCTGTTGAACCGACGCTGCCACAATGCGCTGCTGATGATTGCCGAAGGAGTGCCGGACGAGGGACGCTCTTCCTGCGGAAGAAAGTCGCGTCCGGGCGACGGCGTGACGCCGAACAGCGAGAAGTAATTGGTTGTCACCATCTCCGACTCGATGCGCTCGGGGTCGTCTGCCCCAGGAACGGCAAGGTCGAGTGCGATCGGCGTGGAGGCAGCGAGTGACGATAGTGCCGTCACCCCGTCACGGAGATCCGCGATGTCGCGATACGACACGAAATAGCGCGCCTGCCGGTTGCTCGTCTGAAAGAGGATGGTGATCAGCTGTGCCGGCGCGCTCGCCCCAGGAATAGGACGGAACAGGACCCAGTTGAAAACAGAATAGATCGCCGTGTTCGCGCCGATGCCGATCGCTAATGTCGTGATTACCGCCAGCGCGTAGCCGGGCCGGCGGATCGCGCCGCGCACCGCGAACTTCAAGTCCCGCGAAAACTGACGCATCACGTTCAACCTCCCATTCCCAGGCTGCCGCAGGCCATCGCGCGCACGTCCCAAACGTAGCTGCATGCCAATCACCGCTGCGCGGAGTGCCAGTTCCGGTCCCGACGTCTTCAGTTCATCGCCAAGATCGCGTTCGACGGTCGAGCGCCAGTCCTCTGGTACGACCGCCAAAGCGAGACGAAGTAGAAGGGGCTTCATTGACCGCCGAGCAGCGTGCCTGCCCGCAGTTTGCGGAGCAGCTCCTGGTTCGCGCGAAGCGCCGCGACGCCGTCACGCTGGATGGCAAAACACCGCCGTGCCTTGCCGCCGGGTTCGGGTGTCGGGTCGTCGAACCACGAGCGGACGTAGCCTTTGCGCTCGAGGCGATCCAGGGTGACGTAGACGCTGCCGCGAGACAGCGTGATGCCGTGCCGGCGCAGTTCTTCACGGATAGGCACGGCGTAGGTGCCCTCGCCGAGGCGAAGAATGACCAGCAGCACCAGTTGTTCGACCTCGCCCAGCAGATTCCGCTGCCGCATGAATGTCTACTCAGTGAGCATTAGACGCGAGGCGCGCGATTTGGTTGGGACGGTGCCTCAGCCCGGCGGCAGGATCAGTCTCGGAATGTCGGCTGGCGTCCCGGCAATCAGCTCATCGCCGGTCAACAGGGATTGCGCGAGAGGGAAGCCGAACCCGAACCGCGCGAGGCAGATAGAGACGCCGGCGGCGCGCGCGGTTCGCAGGTCGACGGCCGAGTCGCCGATCAGAACGGTCTCGTCCGCGCCAGCTCGCGCCAGCGCCATTAAATGATGCAATCCGCGGGGATCGGGCTTCCGCCCCAACGGCGTATCGCCCCCGACGACCGCTTCGAAATACTGGCGGATCGACAGTCCGTCGAGAATCCGCTCCGTGTGATGCTGCGGCTTGTTCGTCAACACCGCAAGTCGAGCGCTCGCGCCAACTGCATGCAGCATCTCGCGCGTCCCCGGATAGAGATCGGTGTGCACGAGCAGACGCTCATCGTAGATGTCGAGAAAACGCGGCAGCGCGACGGGCACGTCGGGTTCGAGACCGGCCGCGGTCAACGCGCGCTGAACCAGCAGCGCCGCACCCTCGCCGACCATGGCGACAATCTGTTCGAGGCGAAGCGGCGACCCACCGCGCTCGATGATCAAGGTGTTCGCGGATTCCGCGAGATCGACGCGTGAGTCGATCAGCGTGCCGTCGAGATCGAAGACAGCAAAGCAGATCGAAGACAGCGAAGGAGATCCCGAGTTACGCCGCGTCGGCAGGTTGATAGAGCGCGCAGATCGCGCCGGCCGGATCCTTGATTACGCAGTAACGTCCGCCGCCATAACCGCGCGCCGGTGTGAGGATGGAGCCGCCCAACCGCAGGCATTCGTGCATGCTGTGATCGAGGTCTTCGACCGTGATGTAGACGATCCAGACCGGCGGCAGATCGGCATTGTGGCCCCGCGCGTGGCAGATGCCGGCAACTTCGTCCCCTTCGGCGGTCATGACGAAGTCAGAGTAGGCGCCCATTCCGACCGGCTCGGGCGCCCAGCCGACGACGGCCTCGTAGAAATCGCGGATCTTCTCAGCCTGCTCGACGGTCAGATCCTGCCAGGAGATCGTGCCGGGCCGCGGCGTCGAACTCATCCCGCCGATTCTAGCCGATTGCCCGCGACGACGTTCAGAGGCGCAGCGCGGTCGCCGGATCGACGCGCATCGCGCGACGTGCCGGCATCGTGCACGCGCCGAGCGCGGTGAACAGCAGCGTCACCGATACGGTCACGAGCGTCAGCGGATCGGCCGGCTCGACGCCGTAGAGCACCGTCCGGAACGTCCGCATCAACAACACGCCGCCGGTGAGTCCGATCGCAAGTCCGATTACCGCCTGAACCGCCCCCTCCCGCAGGATTGCCGCCATCATCCGCGCCGGGCTCGCGCCGAGCGTCATCCGAACGCCAATTTCGGCGCTGCGCAGCGCCACCAGGTGCGACATGACGCCGTGGA
>JBKPSE010000262.1:0-5058 GCA_046765855.1 Acidobacteriota bacterium
GCGCTTCAGCAGCAGCATCAGCGTCGAGACCTCCGCCGCCGGCCGCTTCCAGTTCTCGACCGAGAATGCGTAAAGGGTCAGAACCCGGATGCCGAGGCGCGCGGAACCCTCGACCGTCTCGCGCACCGCCTCGATGCCGGCCCGATGCCCTTCCACGCGGGGCAGGTGGCGCTGCGCCGCCCAGCGGCCGTTGCCGTCCATGATCACCGCGATGTGCGCCGGCAGCCGGTCGAAGTGTACCTGGCGCGCCAGCGCGTCTTCGGCCGAGCCGGGAGTCACGGACGCGAGGACGTCTTCGAGGCCCATTGGAACACTTTATTCTAGCAAGTCAGTAGCAGACCTTCACCAGGAACAGTCCGTGAGGCGGCGCGGTGCGGCCGGCAGCTGAACGGTCCGGGGCCGCCAGTAATGCGGCCATTTCCCCGATCGAGCGCTGCCCTCGCCCGATCTCGACCAGCGTGCCGACCAGACTGCGCACCATGTGGCGCAAAAATCCGGTGCCGGATATCTCGAAGACCAGTAGCGCGGGTTCAGGGACTTTCCAGTCAGCATGCGTCACGCGGCGCACGGTGGACTGATTCACGCTCTGCGCGCTGCGAAAGCCGGCGAAATCGTGCTCGCCGACGATGGCGCGCGCCGCCTGCTGCATCGCCTCGATATTCAACGGCTCGGGAATGTGCCAGGCGTAGAGACGGATGAATGGGGGGACCGACGGTCCGTTCCAGATGCGGTACTCGTAGGACTTGCCGGTGGCGCTGAAGCGCGCGTGGAAGTCGTCGTCGACCGTCTCGACTCGGGTGACCCGCACGGCGCCGGGAAGATGCGCGTTCAACGCGCGTGTAAGCGTCTCGTCGTCGAGCGTCGCATTGATCCGCGCACTGGCCACCTGCGCGATCGCGTGCACGCCGGCGTCGGTGCGCCCCGCCCCGTGCAGCGTCACCGGCGCGCCCTCGATGTCTCCGAGCGCGTCTTCGATCGCGCCCTGAATCGATACGCCGTTCTCCTGCCGCTGCCAGCCGACGAATTCGGTGCCGTCGTAGGCCAGCGTCAGCTTCACGGTGCGCATGCTGAAGGTTACTTTGTCGCGCCGGCAGCCTTGGCTGTCGGGCAGAACAGGGCTAGGCCCTGCTGCCCGGCTTCACAACAGGAATACCCTTGACGCACATGGGGCACGACTCCGGCTGATGCGCAGCGACCTGCATGCGCACGAGCGCCTGCAAGGGAATGTTCAGCTTCGCGGCGTCCGTGCCGCGATCGACGATCGCCCCGGCGCCGAGCACGCGCGCCCCTGTGGCTTCCGCGGCGTCGCAGGTCTCGCGCGTGGACAGTCCGGTGGTGATCACGTCCTCGATGACGACGACGCGATCGGCGGGATCGAGCGTGAAGCCGCGGCGCAGGGTCAATCTGCCGTCCTGCCGCTCCGCGAAGATGGCGCGGATGTGAAGCGCGCGTCCGACTTCCTGGCCGATGACGATTCCGCCGAGCGCCGGCGAGAGCACGACCGTCGGATCCAGATGCGCCAGCCTTGCGCCGAGCGCGGCGCCGAGCATCTCCGCGTAATCGGGATGCTGCAGCACCAGCGCGCTCTGCAGATAGCGATCGCTGTGCAGCCCCGACGAAAGTTTGAAGTGCCCCTCGAGGAGCGCGCCGGACTGTCTGAAAAGATCGAGGACCTCGGTATCCGTCATTTTCGCAACGTCGCTCCTGCCTGATCGATGCGCGGGCCGCTTCCCCCGGACCGTTTCGGTCGCTCCACACGCGGGGCTCCGCCGTTGGACGTTTCGCCCGCGCTGTGAGTCGTCTTCGAGTATTTGGCCGCGCCAGGTCGCAAGTTGTCTTCGAACAGTTTGAGAATGCGCTTGTACTCGTCCGCCCAGCTCGACGCGCGCTCGAAGCCATGATTCTCGACCGGGTATGGCGCGAGCTCCCAGTTCTCCTTGCGCAGCTCGATCAATCGCTGCGCGAGACGGACCGAATCCTGGAACAGCACGTTCGTATCCACCATGCCGTGACAGATCAGCAGTGCGCCCTTGAGCCCTTCGGCGAAGTAGATGGGCGAGCTCTTTCGATAGGCTTCGGCGTCCTTCTGCGGCACGTTGAGGATGTTGGACGTGTAGCCATGATTGTAGTGCGCCCAATCGGTGACCGGCCGCAGCGCGGCGCCGGCGGCGAACACGTCCGGCGTGGTGAACATCGCCATCAGCGTGATGAAGCCGCCGTAGCTGCCGCCGTAGACGCCAATGTGCTTTGGGTTGACCTGCTCCTTGGCCGCGAGGTACTTCGCGCCGTCGACGACGTCCTCGAGATCCTTGCCGCCCATATGGCGATAAATCGCGGTGCGCCAGTCGCGCCCGTAGCCCGAACTGGCGCGGTAGTCGACGTCGAGCACGACGTAGCCGCGCGACGCGAGCAGGTTGTGGAACATGTACTCGCGGAAGTAGCTCGCCCAGTACTTGTGCGCGTTCTGCGCGTAGCCGGCGCCATGCACGAACACGACTCCTGGATGCGCCGGGTCGCGCCGGGCGCCGATCATCTCGGGCGTGAACAGACGGGCGTAGACGTCGACGCCGTCGCGCGCCTTGAACGTGATGATCTTGGGATCGATCCAATTGAAGGAGCGCCACTCTTCCGTCGGGGTCGTGGTGACCTGCGTGGCCGCGGCGCCCGGCTTGTTCGGCATCACGTACACTTCGGGCGGCTTGTTGCTGTACGAGTAGATCAATCCCAGCGTTGATTCGTCGGGGGACACGACCGCGGCGTTCGAGCCGACCATCGTCGTCACCTTCGTGCGAGGTCCGCCTTCGACTGGAACCGTATAGAGGTGGCGCTCGCCGGGATGCGCTTCGGTGCTGGTGAAGTAGAACTTCTTCTCGTCGCGCGCGAGCGACGCGTCGGTGATCTCCCACTTGCCGCTGGTCAACTGCCTGGGCTTGGCGTTGCTATCGGCGATATCGAGCGTGTAGAGATGCATCCAGCCGTCGCGCTCGGAGAGGAACCAGACCCGCTTGTTGTCCGGCAGGAATTCGACGCCGGAAGAACCGAATCCTCCGCCGACCTCACGAATCCAGGCGTCATCGTGCAGCGTGTCGACCACGCGGGTCTTGCCGGTCTCCGCGTCGACCACCACATACCACCGATCCTTGTTGTCTGCGGAGCGCGCACTTGCCACGGCCAGCTTGCCATCGTCAGAAACATCCGGCATCGACCAGCGGATCTCGCGCTCCGCTTTCCTGCCGGGCGCGTCGCTGCGGTTCGGCGCAGGCGCTTCGCTGCGGTTCGGCGCGGCCGCTGAACTCGGCTTGGCCGGAGAGGGCTCTTCCACCGGCGGCGCGAAACTGCCGTCCGCCCAGACGTTCTTGCCTGTCTTGAGATTCATCACAGCGAGCAGCGTGCGGTTCTGCGTGTCGCCGACGGCGGTGCGGCCCGGGATGTCTTCGGCGTAGCCGGTTTCGGTGACGTAATTCGGCACGATGACGTTGCGGGCACCCGCCGGACGCTCGGATACGAGCACGAAGACGTGCGTGTCGTCGGGCGAGAGCATCAGGTCGATGGCGCTCTGACGATCCTGCAGTTCGAGCGCGGGAAGCTTGTCCTGCTTGTCCTTCTCTTCTGCCTTCTTTTTCTTGTCCTTCTGCTCCTTGATCACCTCGAGCAGCTTTTCCTGTTCTTCGCGGATGAATTTCTGGCTGTCGGTGAGGCGCGGATCGGGTTTCTTCGGTGCGACGTCCGTCAGCTGTTGCACGAGCGCGTCGCCCGTGCCATCCACGGGAACGGCGTAAAGGTTGCCTTCGCGCACGAACGTGATCGCCGTGTCGTGGCGCGCCCACCGCGGAGCGCCCTCAGCGCCGGTCGTGCGAGTGATCCAGCGTCGGGTGCCCGTGGCGTCGATCAGCACGATGTCGCCGCGGTCGGCGAACACGGCGCGTTTACGCGCCTTGTCCCAGCGAGCGTTGGCGGGCGGGACATTCTTCTTCTGCGCGTCGTCCAGGCGCGACGGCGTTCCGCCGTTCCGGGAAACCACGTATGTGGAGGCCTCGTCCTCGCCCGGCTTGCGCCAGTCGAAATAGAGCTTCTGCGAATCGGGCGACCAGCGCAGCGAGTCAGGCGCGTAACCGACGAGGTCGGGTCCGCGCATGATGCTGTCGACGGTGAGCGCGAACCGTTCAGTTTTTGCCGGCGCCTGCCCGTGGACGAGAGCGGCGGTGACGGCGACGATGGCGAGCGCGACGGGCAGTTTGGTCAAAGAGCGCATAGGTTTGACTGGAAAAAGTAGCACACGGATGCGAACCGTATCGCCGCGGCGGCCGTCCAAGAAGGACTGGCAGCGGTTTTTGCTATACCCACGCCGAAAGCCTTTGGTTCCAACCCTGTGGAGAGCACTGTAATGCGTTTGTACCAGCAAATTCGGGCCTCGATCGCGCGCCGCGCGGTGGTCGGCGCGGCCTCGTTGATGTTCGCTTCCGGCACGCCGGTGTCCGCTTTCGGACAGGCGGGTCAGACCCCGCCGTCCACCGCCGGGCAGCAGGTTCTGTCCCCCGTGTCAGCGCCAACGATTCAGGGGACGCCGCTGGCGATGGAAGATGCCGTGCGTATGGCGCTCGAGAACAACATCGGGATCCAGGCGGAGAAGCTCAATCCGCAGATCCAGGTGCTGGGGATCGCGCGCGCCGACGCCGCGTTCGCGCCGACCCTGTTCTCGAACTTGAACCGCCGCAGCGCCACCGCCCCGCCCTCCGACTTCCTCTCCGCGGGTGGTGCCGCCATCGTCACCAATACGAACTTCGCGACGACCGGCGGTGTGCAGCAGAACATGAAATGGGGCGGCGGCAACTACCAGCTGTCGCTCGATGGGTCGCGCGCGACATCGAATGCGGCGCGCACGTTGTTCAGTCCGCAGCTCAACTCGAACCTGAACGCAACCTTTACGCAGCCGTTGCTGCGCAACTTCAAGATCGACTCGGTGCGGCAGCAGTTGATGCTGGCGCAGAACCAGGCGCAGTCGGCCGACATTCAGCTGCAGCAGCGCGTCACCCAGACGTCGCGCAACATCCGCTTCGC
>JBKPSE010000263.1:0-2725 GCA_046765855.1 Acidobacteriota bacterium
CACCTGGTCCGATTCGCTGAACGTCGGCATCATCTCGCACCTGCTCTACAACCTCGGATCGGCAACTGTGGCGCCCGATGCCGTGATTGGTGGGATGCAGGACAACGGCACTCGCGTGCGCAAGGGTGCGACGTCGACATGGGACCAGGTGATCGGCGGTGACGGGTTCGGCTGCGACATCAACAGCGCCGACGCGCTGCAGATGCTCGGGAGCATCTATTACACGCAGATTCGCAAGAGCACGGACGGCGGGGCGAACTTCAGTTCGGCGTGCACGGGCATTCGCGAGTGCGGCAACGGCAACTCGGCGCCGTTCTTCACCAAGATCGTACGCTGGGCAGGGGACGTCAACGGCAACACGCTGTTCACGTTCAGCAACACGAAGGTCTACAAGACGACGAACTACGCGGCAAACTGGGGGGCGATGACCACGTCCGGCCTGCCCAACAGCCAGCTGTTCATCCGCAACGTCGGCGTCGCGCCGTCGAACGGCAACATCGTCGGCATCGTGGCGAACGGCGGACGCGCGTTCCTGTCGACCAACGGCGGGGCGTGGACGCAGATCGCCGACACGACCAAGCTTGCGGGCAACGAACTCAGCTTGAGCTCGATCTGGTTCGATTCGACGAACCCCGCGATCGTCTATATCTCGTCGGTCGCCCCCTCGGCGACAGCGAATCACCTGTGGAAGTCGACGGACTCGGGCGCGACGTGGACAGTCATCAGCAGCAACCCCGGTTTCCCGGCAGGCATTCCGGTGAATACCGTGCTGAACGATCCGGGCTCGCCGTTGGTGCTCTATGCGGGCACGCATCTCGGCGTCTATCGCTCGCCTGACGGCGGCGCGACCTGGGAACGGTTCGGCGCCGGCCTGCCGCTGGTGAACGTCACCGACCTGTTCTTCTCCGCCGACTCCACGCTCGTCCGGCTTGCCTCGTACGGCCGAGGATTCTGGCAGCTGCAGTAGTCGAGGTTCGTCGTCTGTCGTTCGACGCGTGACTGCGGTGACGCGATAGGATCGCGTCATGAGGAAAATTGCGGCATTCGCAACGGCGCTGCTCCTGAGCGGCGCCGTTGATCTCGACGCTCAACGGCCGGCGGGCGTGGACCCACGTCCGCCGAACGCTCCCAATCAACGGCCGGCATTCGCCGGACAGACGCGCGCACCCGAAAGCAGGAAGAACGTCGCCTTCGACGTGATCACGATCGCCGAAGGCCTGGAGAATCCGTGGGGACTGGCATTCCTGCCCTCGGGCAGGATGCTCGTCACCGAAAGGCCAGGACGGCTGCGCGTCGTCTCGCCCGACGGGCAGTTGTCCGCTCCAGTCGCAGGCCTGCCGACGGTGGACGCTCGCAACCAGGGCGGACTGCTCGACATCTCGCTGCATCCACGCTTCGCATCGAACCAGTTGATCTACTGGAGCTATTCCGAACCGCGCGAAGAGAGAAAGAACAACACCGCGGTCGCGCGCGGCAAGTTCATCGACGGTCCCGAGCCTCGCGTCGAAGACGTCGAAGTCATCTATCACCAGGAGCCGTCCCTCGCGTCGACCCTGCACTTTGGCAGTCGCCTGGTATGGGCGCGTGACGGCAAGCTGTTCGTGACGCAAGGAGAGCGCTCGATCACGCCAGGACGGATGCAGGCGCAGCAGATGGACAGCCTGCTGGGGAAGATCGTACGTCTCAACGACGACGGATCGATCCCGAAGGACAATCCGTTCGTAGGCAAGGAGGGGGTGCGCCCGGAGATCTGGTCGTTCGGCCATCGCAACGTGCAGGCGGCGACCCTGCATCCCGCGACCGGTGAGCTGTGGGAAGTTGAGCACGGCACGCGCGGCGGTGACGAGATCAATATCGTCCGCAAGGGGAAGGACTACGGCTGGCCGACGATCGCGTACGGCATCGAGTACCAGGGCGGCCCGATCACCGGCGGAATCACCGCGAAGAAGGGCATGGAGCAGCCAATCTATTACTGGGATCCGGTCATCGCGCCGAGCGGCATGGTGTTCTACACCGGCAACATGTTCCCCGCGTGGAAAGGCAGCCTGTTCATCGGCGGCCTCACTTCGACCAACCTGGTACGGCTCGACGTGAACGGGGCGCGCATCACCGGAGAGGAGCGGCTGCTCACCGATCTGAAGCCGAATCGCGAGCGCATCCGCGACGTGCGCCAGGGCCCGGACGGAGCGCTCTATCTGCTGACGGACAACGCGAAGGGGCGGCTATTGAAGATAGTTGCTGCCAAGTGAGTTCGTCACCGACGACCGACGAACACATCCGACGCTGACGCTCGGATTCTACGGTCTCACGCTCAGCGACACGTCGCACGCGAGCTCGAGCGCGAAGCGGCCTCTTGCTCGCGGCACCAGTCTGATGTCCGGCGACTTCTGTTCCAGGCGCCGCCGCAGCAGGAGCAGCCGGCTCTCGAGATTGTCTTTCCACTCCGGCAGGTTCAGTGATTTGTCGAGGCGCAGTTCCCGGTTCGTGAACTCCTGGCGCCCGGTGGTCTGCCGCTCGGTGAGGAGGCGCCACAGGATCTTCGCCGGCAGGCTGCGGATCAGGTACTCGCCGTCGAGAAGAATGCATTCATCCGCGGCGTAATAGATGACATCGCGGCGTGGGGTCTTCACGGGCGCACTCTCTGGCGCCGGCTTGACGCTGCGCCGCGCCGGCGCGTGCACGGCAGGCTCGCACGTTTCGGCGTTGCGCTCCTGGAGCTGCATGT
>JBKPSE010000264.1:0-4329 GCA_046765855.1 Acidobacteriota bacterium
TCCGCTTCGGCCGGCACGCGTCCTTCCCGCCGCATGAATCCCCAGCAGCGGCTCAATGGGGTCGAGGTAATGTCGAATGCGCCCTCGGTCGCCGCGTGCAGTTCGGCGCTGCGCATCGCCAATCCGAACAGCATGTCATTCACGGGGACCGGTTCGGTTGCGGCGCGCCGGTTCAGATCCGACACGGCGCTGCTGTCGCGAAACACCGTCAGGACCGCCTCGATCTCATCGGCCTCGTCGAGCGCGGCGCGCGCCGCCGCCATGTCGCCGGCGTCATCGGATTCGAGCATCACTTCGAAGCGGCAGGCCATCGCGATGCGGTGCACGCGGACCCAGTGGCCCCCCTCGCTGCGGCGATCGCCGAAGTCGAACGACAGAAAATTGCGCCGCGTCAGCGTACCGGTCACCGTTGCTCGCTCCTGTTCATCTCTCGCGCCGCAGGTCGGCCCAGACGGGGCCGTCGGGGTAGCGATACGCTGCGCGGGATTCAGCTTTAATACTAGTGCTGTATCCGGGGCGCGTGGGCGCCAGATAGCGGCCGCGGCGCATGACCACCGGATCCTCGAAATGCTCGTGAAGATGGTCGACGAACTCGGTGACGCGGTCGTCCATGCGCCCGGACACCGAGGTGTAGTCCCACATCGACAGGTGCTGCACGAGCTCGCACAGCCCGACGCCGCCGGCATGGGGGCAGACGGGGACGCCGAACTTGTGCGCCATCAGGATCACCGCCAGGTTTTCGTTGACGCCGCCAAGGCGGCAGCTGTCGATCTGGCAGAAGCTGATCGCGCCGGCCTGCAGCAGCTGCTTGAACAGGACGCGGTTGGCGCAGTGCTCGCCCGTCGCGACGCCGATCGGCGCAACCGCGCGCGCGATCGTCGCGTGGCCGAGCACGTCGTCTGGACTCGTCGGCTCCTCGATCCACCAGGGATCGAATCGGGCGAGCGCGCGCACCCGTTCGATCGCCTCGCCTACGTCCCAGCGCTGATTGGCGTCGATCATCAGCTTGCGGTCCGCGCCGATTTCCTCGCGCACCAGTGCGACGCGGCGGGCGTCGTCCGCCGGATCGCCGCCGACTTTCACCTTGAAGTGGCTGAAGCCGTCGGCCAGCGCTTCGCGGCACAGGCGGCGCACCTTCTCGTCGTTGTATCCCATCCAACCGGCTGACGTCGTGTAGGCGGGATAGCCGTCGCGCAGCAGCATGTCTTCGCGGTGCGGCTTTCCCGCCCGGCGCTGCTCCATGATCTCGGTGGCTTCGTCAGCGGTCAGGGCATCGGTAATGTACTGAAAGTCGATGCACCTGACGATCTCGCGCGGCGTCATCCGCGTCAGAAGGTTCCACAGCGGGGTGCCCGCCCGCTTGGCCTGAAGATCCCAGACGGCATTGACGATTGCCGCCATGGCGATGTGGATCACCCCTTTTTCCGGGCCGAGCCAGCGCAATTGGGAATCGCCGGCAAGCGTGCGCCAGAACGCGGCCGGCTCATCGAAGATCTCGTCGAGGCTCCGGCCGGCGACAAGCGGCTCGAAGGCGCGGATCGCTTCGGCACAGACCTCGTTGCCGCGGCCGATCGTGAACGTGAAGCCGTGCCCTTGCAGATCGGAGTCCGTGTGCAGGATCACGTATGCCGCGGAGTAGTCCGGATCCTTGTGCACCGCATCGGTCCCGTCAGCGGTCAGGGACGTCGGGAAGCGCAAGTCGATGATCTCGAGGCGTGTGATCTTCATGCGCCTAGGTCATCCTCGCGGTGCGCACTCGATCGAGCGCGACCGCGATCACGATGATGCCGCCGGTGACGATCTGTTGCACCCAGTTCGGCAGGCCCTTCTGCGAGCAGCCGATTTGAATCACGGTCATGATCGCGGCGCCGATGATCGTGCCGAGCACGGTGCCGCGACCGCCGGTCAGGCTGCCGCCGCCGATGATCACGGCGGCGATCACGTCGAGCTCGAGACCGACGGCCACAGTCGGATCGCCCACCGAGAGCTTCGAGAACTGCAGCAGTCCGGCCATGCCGGCGAGCGCGCCGGCGATGGTATAGACGATCACCTTCGTGCGGGCGATGGCGATGCCGCACAGCCGCGCCATGCGTTCGTTCGATCCGATGGCGAGCACGTGCCGGCCGAAGCGCGTGTAGCGCAGGATGCCGGCGACGATCAACGCCAGCACGATCACCAGCCAGATGCCGCCGGGCAGCAGCGTGCCGGGGCGCGTGCGCAGCAGGTCGTTGAGCCAGGTGAACGGCGCTTCGATGCGGCGCTCTTCCGCGAGTCCCTTCGATGCGCCGCGCACGATCAACATCGTTCCGAGCGTGACGATGAAGGGGACGACGCGAAGCTGCGTGATGAGCAGACCGTTGACGACGCCGCACGCCGCCGCGGCCAGCACGCCGACGACGGCGGCCGCGAGTGGCGAGTATTCGGCGCGCAGCGCCAGCGCGATCACCACCGTGCTCAAAGAGATGATCGACCCGACGGACAAATCGATGCCGCCGGTGGCAATGACCACCGTCATGCCGAGCGCCGCCATGCACACGATTGCCGCCTGGCGGGCCATCAGTTCGACGTTGCCCGGCGCGAAAAACTGCCGCCCGACCAGCGCGCCGAAGATCACCGCGACGAGTATCAGGCCGAGAAGCGTTCCAGTGCGATCGAGCAGCGAGCGCGCAGTCATGCCGATCCGCCGCCGCCGCTTCCGCGGCCCGGCGCCGCTCCCGTCGCCTCCATCATCAGATCGTGCTCGGTGAGGCCGTCGACCGGACGAGGCGGCGTCAGTTGACCGCGGCGCATCACCGCGATCCGATCGCACAGGCCGATCAGTTCCGGCAGATAGCTGCTGACCATCAGAACGGCCTTCGGCCGCGCGTTCGACTCTGAGACCAACGCGTCGATCAAACGATAGATCTGCGCCTTGCTCCCGACGTCGATGCCGCGGGTGGGCTCGTCGAGGATCAAGACGTCTACGTCGTGATGCAGCAGCCGCGCGATGGCAACCTTCTGCTGATTGCCGCCGGACAGTTCTACCGTCGTCTGCTCCGGTCCGGCGCAGCGGATGTCCATGCGCTCGATCCAGGTCTGGGCGACGTTGCGCTGTTTTGCCGGGACCACGAGCACGCCCGGTCCGAGCGGATCGAGGCGCGTCATCGTCAGATTGTCGGCAACGCTCATGCCGAGGGCGAGCCCTTCGCTCTTGCGGTCCTCGCTCAAGAGTCCCATTCCGGCGCGCCAGGGATCCGGCGGCGCGCCGTTGCCGCTGTAGGCGCCGACGCGAACGCGGCCGCTCTTGACCGGTTCGAGTCCGAAGATGCTGCGCAGCAGCCGCGTGCGTCCTGCGCCCATCAATCCCGCAAGTCCCAGGATCTCGCCGCGATGCAGCGTCAAGGAGGCGCGGCCGCGGCCGAAGCTCTCGATCTCGAGGATCGCTTCCCCCTGGCGGCGCGGCGATCGCGGAAACAGTCGATCGGGCGCGGTGCCGACCATCAAGGCGACGATCGCCTCATTGGCCGTTTGGGCGGTCACGCCGCTGCCTGCATTCCGGCCATCGCGCAGGACGACGAAGCGATCGGTGATTGCCTTCACTTCCTCGATGAAATGCGAGATGTACACGATGGCGTGCCCCTGCGCTTTCAAGCGCTCGAGCAGCGTGAACAGTCTGCGCACGTCATCGAGCCCGAGACTGCTGGTCGGTTCGTCCAGGACCAGGACGCGGCATCCGACTGCGATGGCGCGCGCGATCTCGACCAGCTGTTGCGCGGCGACGGACAGGGAGGCGACCGGGGCCTCGGGATCGATGTCATCGTGCCCGAGCTCGGCGAGCGCGGCGCGCGTGGCCGCGCGCATCCGCCCGTAGTCAATCAGCCCGAACCGCGTCGGCTCCGCTCCCAGCAGGACGTTCTCCATGACCGACAGATGCGGCGCGAGCGACAGCTCCTGGTAGATCATCGCGACGCCGGCTCGGCGCGCCTCGATGGGACTGCGCGGCGCGTACGGACGGCCGTCGATCGTCATCGTCCCGGCATCCGGATGCAGCGCGCCGGCGAGAATCGCCATCAGCGTGCTCTTGCCGGCGCCGTTCTGCCCGACGAGCCCGCAAATCTCGCCGGGCGTGACGGCAAGGTCGACGCCGTCGAGCGCAATCGTCGCCGCGAACGCCTTGCGGATGCCCCGCATCTCGAACCGCGGGCGCGCCGACGCTTCAGCGGAGGCAGGGTTCATTTCTTCGACAGATCGGGCTCGAGCAGCGCCTTGATCTCCGGGCTGTCCATGTTGTCCTTGGTCGCGACGTGAACGCCGGTATCGATCCACTTCTCGACCGGCTTCCCCTGAAGG
>JBKPSE010000265.1:0-9084 GCA_046765855.1 Acidobacteriota bacterium
GCAACATCAAGGTCCGCGACCGTCAGTTCTATTTCAGCACCACGGGCTGGATGATGTGGAACTGGCTGGTGTCGGGGCTCGCGTCCGGGGCGACGCTGCTGCTGTACGACGGCTCGCCGTTCCATCCCGACGGGCGCACGCTGTTCACCTTCGCCGACGACGCGCGGATGACGCTGTTCGGGACGTCGGCGAAGTTCATCGACGCGGTGAACAAGGCCGGGCTGCGGCCGCGCACCACGCACACGCTCGCCACCGTTCGTACCATGACGTCCACGGGCTCGCCGCTCGCGCCCGAGAGCTTCGATTTCGTGTACGGGCACATCAAGCACGACATTCACCTCGCGTCGATTTCCGGCGGCACCGACATCGTCAGCTGTTTCGTCGGCGGCAATCCCATTGGGCCGGTGTGGCGCGGCGAGATTCAGTGCCGCGCGCTCGGCATGAAAGTGGAGGTGTTCGACGACTCGGGACGGCCGGTGCGCGGCAGGAAGGGGGAGCTGGTGTGCACGATGGCGTTTCCGTCCATGCCGCTGGGATTCTGGAACGATCCCGACGGACGGAAGTATCACGCGGCGTATTTCGAGCGCTTCCCTGGCGTCTGGACGCACGGCGACTACGTCGAGCTCACCGAACACGACGGCGTGATCATTTACGGCCGCTCCGACGCGGTCCTCAACCCAGGGGGCGTGCGCATCGGAACGGCCGAAATCTACCGCCAGGTGGAGCAGTTGCCCGATGTCGTCGAGAGCCTGGTCATCGGACAGCAGTGGCAGGGAGACGAACGCATCGTGCTCTTTGTCAGGCTGCGTGAAGGGCAGTCGCTCGATCAGGCGCTGATCGATCGCATCCGTGCCCACATCCGCGCCAACACCACGCCGCGCCACGTTCCATCCCGAATCGTGCAGGTCACCGACATTCCGCGCACGAAGAGTGGGAAGATAGTGGAGCTGGCCGTACGCGACCTCGTGCACGGCCGTGCGGTCAAGAACAAAGAGGCTCTGGCCAACCCCGACGCGCTCGAACAGTTCGCCAACCGGCGAGAGTTACAACGCTGAACATGGACAACGCCGTCATTCTTTCCGCCTGCCGCACGCCCATCGGGTCGTTCGGCGGAGTATTCAAGGATCTGTCCGCCGCCGATCTCGGCGCGGTCGTCATTCGCGAAGCAGTCAGGCGCGCCGAGATCAAGGCCGTCGATCTCGGCGACGTGATCATGGGGTGCGTGCTGCAGGCCGGCGCCGGAATGAACGTCGCGCGACAGGCGGCGCTCAAGGCCGGCGTGCCGGTGGAGGTCCCGGCCGAAACCATCAATCGCGTCTGCGGCTCCGGCCTGCAGGCAGTCGTCCACGCGGTCGAAGCGGTGAAGGCGGGGTACATCGATCTGATCCTCGCCGGTGGAACCGAGTCGATGAGCAACGCCCCCTATCTGATGAAAGGCGCGCGGTGGGGATACCGCATGGGCAACGCCGAGATCGTCGACTCGATGCTGCACGAGGGTCTGAGCTGCGCGATCAACGGCTGTCACATGGGCATGACCGCCGAGGAGGTCGCCAAGCGATTCTCGGTGTCGCGCACCGATCAGGACGCCTTCGCCGCGCAAAGCCAGGCGCGCGCGGAAAAGGCGATCGCTTCCGGCGCGTTCGAACGGGAGATCGTGCCGGTCGAGGTGCCCCAGAAGAAGGGCGCGCCGATCGTCGTCTCGCGCGACGAATATCCGCGCTCGGGGACGACGGTGGAAAAGCTGGCGGCATTGAAAGCCGCCTTCACCAGGGACGGCACCGTGACCCCGGGAAATGCATCCGGCATCAACGACGGCGCCGCGGCGCTCGTGATCGCGACCGAGTCCTGGGCAAAAAAGAACGGGCGTACGCCGCTCGCCAGGATCGTGTCGTATTGCACGACCGGAGTCGACCCGATGATCATGGGCATGGGCCCGGTCGAAGCGATGCGCCGCGCCGTCGATCGCGCGAAGATGAAGCTCGAGGATCTCGACCTCATCGAGTTGAACGAAGCGTTCGCGGCGCAGTCGCTCGCCGTCGTCCGCGAGCTGAAGATCGATCCCGCGAAGGTGAACGTGCACGGCGGCGCGATTGCGCTTGGCCATCCAATCGGCGCCAGCGGCGCGCGAGTGCTGACCACGCTCGTCCATTCGCTTCAGGCGCGCGGCGGCGGACGCGGCGCCGCGTCGCTCTGCATCGGTGGAGGAATGGGAACAGCCATGGTGATTGAAGCGTGAAGATCAGGCAGGACGTTCTCGACCGCATCGTCGCCCACGCGGTCGAGGACTTGCCAAACGAGTGTTGCGGGCTGTTGATTGGCACGCCGGACACCGTCGAGGACGCCGCGCGCGCGCGCAACACCAAGCGCAGCCGCACGCGTTTTCAGGTCGAGCCGGCAGATCATTTTGCGGCGATTCGCCGCGCTCGTGCCGCCGGGTTCGAGGTGATCGGCGCCTATCATTCACACCCCAACGGTCCCTCCGGCCCATCTGAAACCGACAGAGCGCGACTCACCGATCCGGCGATGTTTCACATCATCGTGTCGCTGGCGCACGGCACGCGCACGGTCCGCGCCTTCCGGTTGACCGGCGGGAACTTCAGTCCGCTCGAACTCGTCCCAGTGCCTTGATGAACCGGGTGCTGGCGGTCGTGTGCCTTGCCGTGACGCTGGCAGGGGTCGCGGCCGCGCAGGACACGCAAGCCCCCCACCCCGGACCTGTTCTCCGCGAGCTGCGCCTGGAAGGCGCCACCGTCTACAAGTCCGACGATGTCTTGTGGCTGCTGCGGCTGCGGGAAGGCGCGCGGCTGCCCGGCGACGTGGGGGCGATCGCCAAGGCACTCGAGTCGCGGTACGAGCGCGATGGCTACTCCAAGGCCAGGGTCTCAGCGGCGTTCGACGCCGGCCGCCTGACGCTCACCGTCGACGAAGGGCGTATCGACGATGTCGAGATCCTCGGCATTCCGGAAGCAGACATCGCGCGCATCCATGCACTCATCGGCATCGAACCCGGCGATATCTACAACACGCGCGTAATCGGGCGCGCCACCGCCCGCCTGGCACAGCGCAGCGGCGGGGCGCTTGTCGTAGGCCAGCCGCGCCACGGCCAGCCGGGCGCGACTGCCACGCGTCCGCGCGACGAGATCGTGCTCGAACGCCGCGGTACGCGCAACGTGCTCGTCGTACCGCTGCACCGGCGCGTGTGGCGCCGCGACACCACCTTGGGCAGCGGCCGCGAGGATCTGTTCACCCCCGTCGACGGTCTCAGCCCCGCCATCGGTCTTTCGGCAACGATCTTCGATCCGCGCCGCTTCAATCACACCTTCGTCAACGGCTACGTGTCGTACAAGTTCGGCCGCGACGACCCCGGATACTCCTTTGGCGCAGAACGCCCGCTCTTCGGCGGTCCGCGCCTCTACGTCGGCGGCGAAGTCCACGACATGACTGCGTCTGACGACGTGTGGCGGCTTTCCACGTTCGAGCAGACGCTCGTCGCGTTGACGTTCAAGAACAGCTTCCGCGACTACTACCGGCGCCGTGGCGCGCAGATTTTCGGCGTGCTCCGCGCGGGCAGCCACAACGAATTCAGTTTCATGAGCCGGTGGGACCGGCACGAGCCGCTGCCCAATGCCAACTCGTACTCGTTCTTTCGCGACGAGGCGGCGCTGCGCCCGGCGCTGCCGGTCGAGGATCGCCACGTCAACGCGCTGGTGCTCGGCTACACGCTGGATACGCGGCCGCTGACCGGCGCCGGCAGCCGAGCGACCTACGCGCGGCATGTGAAAGACAGCCTCTACGGATTCGCGTCGCGGCAGGATCCAGGCTTCCGCCTGGAATGGACATCCGAGCTCGCCGGACGCGGCGTCGGCGGCGATGACCGGTTCGACCGCCATATCGTCAACGCGCGCGGCTATCTGCCGTTGTCGTCGCGGACGCTGCTGTCGATGCGCGGCCTGTTCGGATGGTCGAATGGCGCACTGCCGGTCGAGCGCAGGTTCGCACTGGGCGGCATCGGCAGCGTCCACGGCTACTCGTTCAAGGAAGTCAGCGGCTCGCGGATGGCGCTGCTCAACGCGGAGTACCGCCTCAACCTCACGCCGGCGCGCTCGCACGCGATGCGCGATGCGCCTAACGTATTCGTCTTTTATGACGCCGGTCGCGTCGGCGGCCAGACCACGTCGACGCGCTGGCTGAATGGCGTCGGCGCGGGCGTCGGCGGCGGCGGCGTGCGCATCGAGTTCGGCTTTCGCGCCAACGACATTCCCAAATCGCGGCAGATTCTCGTCCGCTTCTCGCCGACGTTCTGATGTCGAGACGTGGATTCTTCACCGTGCTGCTCGCAGCCTGCATGGTGACGGGGTTCGCGCGGCCGGCGGCCGCTCTCGAGGCGCGCATCATGGAACTGCGCGTCGCCGGCGGCAGCCTGTTTGCGGCGCTCGAACTGAAGGGGCTGTTCCCGGCCAAGTTCCAGAGCGTGCTCGAAAGCGGCGGCGCGATTCACCTGCGGCTGCAGCTCGAGCTGTGGGAAGACCGCTCCGTCTGGGACAAGCTCGCGCAGCCCGCCGTCGTCGCCGTCTTTCGCATCGCGCTCGACCCGGCGACGCGCGAAGTCAAGGTGGCGGATCGCTATGGCGAAGTCAGCTCGACGCCGGCGTGGCAGGAACCGCTGTCGCTTCGCGTCGATCTCGGAAGGGGCGCCTCACTGGCCGACGGCACCCAGTATTACGTTCGCGCGCTCGCGACGCTCGGCACGATCGCGGAAAAGGAGAGCACGACCGCCGGCAATGTCGTCTTCGGTGACGACGACAGTTCTGTGAGCCTGGCGGCGATGGGGAAGATCCTCTTTCACGCCGTGCTGCAGGTGAATGAGTACCTGCAGAGCGTGTCGACGGAGATCCGTACGCGGAATCTGAGCGGACGCGATCTGAAAGCCGGTATAAAGCTGCCCTAGCGCGAACCGTCGCCCCCCGGGTCTCCGAGTCCCGGTCGAATCTTGACCGACGTGCTGACCGCCGCGAGCGGCTTGTCCTTCCGCTTCAGGCGGAACTGAATGCGATAATCGCCGGCGCTACGATAGACGTGATCGGCGGTGAAGCGGCGCTTGATCTGACTCTTGCCCGCCTCGTACGGCTCGCAGTCGGCGGAGTTGTTCGAACGGGTGTCGTCGCCCCAATCCCATTCGACTCCGGCGCAATAGTACTCCTCGAAGTCGTCCGGACCGCCGTTGATGTCGGCCGATGCGACAACGCGCGCCGGTGACATGGCCATCGCGGGGTTGACCTTGATGGAGAGTTTCGGCCGCTTCGGTTTGTCGGCGCTGCCGGCAAGCGCCAGAGTGAGAACCAACGGGAGCGCCAGAACCTTCATGGACGCATTATAATCCCGCTCTTATGTCCTCGTCGGTCTCTGGTTCCGTGATCCGGCTCGCCGCGGGTGCCCCGCCGGCGTGCGAAACCGATATGCTCGTGGTCCCGGTGTTCGATGGGGAAGCCGCGGCGGAAGCGCTGCCGTGGCTCGACCAGTGCACGGGCGGCGAAGTCGGGCGGGCGCTGGTCTCGGGTGAGATTCGCGGCCGCTTGTACGAGACCTTCGTCACCCCGGTCACCGGGAGCGCCAAGGCACGGCGCATTGCGGTAATAGGCGCCGGCAAGGCCGCGGACTTCGATCTGGAGCGACTGCGCAAGGTCGCCACCGCGTCCGCGCTGGTGGCGCGCGGCCGCAGGATCCCGCGCCTCGCCTTCATGCTGCGCGATCCGTTGTCTGACGCCGATGCCGCACAGGCGGCGACCGAGGGTCTGGTATTGGCGGCGTTCAGCGTCGATCAATACAAGACCGGCGAACGGTTCGGTCCACCCGCCGCAGAACTCGCCATCGTTGCCGGCCGCGAGAGCGCCGCGATGGATCGCGCCATTCAGCGCGGCATCGTCCTTGGCGAGTCGAGCAACCTCGCGCGCGGCTTCGCGAATGAGCCGTCGAACGTTCTCACCCCGCGCGTGTTCGCCGAGCGCGCCGCCGAGATCGCCAGGGGCGCCGGCGTCGCGGTCGACATTCTCGATGAAAAGGAGATCGAACGGCTCGGCATGGGACTGCTGCTTGGCGTGGCACGGGGCAGCGTCGAACCGCCACGGGTGATCGTCATGCGTCACGATCCGCCTGGTGCGCCGCGTGCACCCGTCCTCGGGCTCGTGGGCAAGGGGATTACGTTCGATACCGGCGGCATTTCAATCAAGCCGGCCGAAGGCATGGAACGGATGAAGGACGACATGGCCGGCGGCGCCGCGGTCGTCTGCGCCATGCGCGCTATCGCGCTCCTGCACGCGCCCATTCGCGTCGTCGGTGTGGTCCCGACGACCGAGAACATGCCGGGCGGACGCGCGATGAAGCCGGGGGACATCCTGCGCGGGGCGAGCGGCAAGACCGTCGAGGTCATCAATACCGACGCCGAAGGCCGGCTGATTCTCGGCGACGGCCTGTGGTACGCGCAGCAGCTCGGCGCGACGCACCTCGTCGACGTCGCGACGCTCACCGGAGCCTGTGTCGTCGGATTGGGGAAGGCCGCGTCCGGATTGTTCGGCCGTCCGGACGGCTGGCGCGATCTGGTGCGCGAGGTCGCACTGCGCGCGGGCGATCGCTGCTGGCCGATGCCTCTCTATGACGAGTATTTCGATCAGATGCGCAGCGAGATCGCCGACATGGTCAACTCCGGCGGCCGCGCCGGCGGTGCGTGTACCGCCGCGGCGTTTTTGAAGGAGTTCGCCGGGAATCTGCCGTGGGCGCACATGGACGTTGCCGGCACGGCGTGGGCCGACGAGGCAAAGCCGTTCCAGCCGAAGGGCCCCATCGGGATCGCCGTCAGGACGCTGGCGGAGCTGCCGTTTACGTATGAACGGTGGGGGTGACCCGCAGGCTCTCGGCGTCTCCCTGCGCGTCGATCCCGTCACGGGCGGTCAGGCGCTTGAAGACTACGAGCGCGCCGCCGAGCACGAGACCGAGTAGCAGCGCCGCAATCAGCAGCACGCCGACCAGTCCGAGCGATCCGAGGATCACGTCGGAGATCGTCGTTTCGTGCACCGGCTGTTCCACGACCCGGACGATAATCGGATCGCTGCGCTGGAGGGCAGTCACGCCTTCGATTCTAGCGCGTTCTCAGTCCGCTACTGTTCGGTGGCTTTCTTTCCCGTGACAGAGTTCAGCCGCTTCAGGCTCTGTTGGTAATTCAGAATGGCGTCGTAGAGCGACTGCGCGATCTGCTGGCGGTAATTCGCCGTCTTCAGCAGCGCGCCGTCCTGTTTGTTGGTGACGAAGGAGATCTCGGCGAGCACACTCGGCATGACCGCGCCGATCAGCACCACGAACGGCGCCTGCTTGACGCCCAGATCTCTGAGCGATTTGTTGCGCGCGCCGAGGCGTTTGGCCATCGACTTCTGTACCGTCACCGCCAGGTCGCGCGATTCGTTGATCTTGTTGTTGAGCGCAATGGCCTTGACGATGTCCGGCAGGCTGTGCATCGACTGGCTGGAGGTCGCGTTTTCCCGCGCGGCGACCGCCTCGGCTTCCGGGTTCATGGCGAAGTTGAGGAAATATGTCTCGACGCCGCGGGCCGCAGGATTGCGGCTGGCATTGGCGTGGATCGAGAGGAAAAGATCCGCCCCTTCGCGATTGGCGATCGCCGTGCGCTCTTCGAGCGGGATGAAGACGTCCGTATCGCGCGTCATCACCACCTCGACGCCTGGCTGCGCGAGCAGCAGCTTCTGAAGCCGCAGCGCGACGTCGAGCGTCAGCTCGGACTCGGTGATGCCGTTGCCGTGTGCGCCCGGATCGTGGCCGCCGTGTCCGGCGTCGATGACTACCCGCGAGACGCTCAGGCCGAGCTGTCGCGAGAGAGAGAATTTACCGTTCGAGTTCGACACCGGCGCGGCCGGCGGCAGCGCCTTCGGCGCGACCGGCTTTGACGGCAACGGTTGTTGCTCGCTCCGCACCGATTTCGTGTCCGGAATCGTCTGCTTCACCTTCGGCAGTCCGCGGATTGGCGCGGATGCCTTGGCTTCCGGCAGCGGCGGCGGGACAGCCGGCGGCGCCGGAATCGGCGTGAACGCCGGGTCCGGCGATGCCACCGTCACGACGGGAAGAGTCGGCGGCGCGGCGCGGCGCAGATCGATCACCAGTCGGTACGGCCCATAGAGCGGATAGACGGTGTAACCTGCGACACCCTCGATGTCGACCACGAGCCGCGTCGTGTTCTGCGGATGCCGTCCCAGCCGGATCTCCTTCACGACATCGTCGTCGAACTTCAGCGAGACGTCCTGAAGGTTGGGCGCCGTTCTGACGCCCTTCAGATCGAAGAACAGCCGGCGCGGATTCGCGATCTCTTCCTGGTAGTACGCAACTTCGGCGTCGAGATCCACGGTGAGCCGTACTCCGTCGGGAAGCACCGTCCTCTTGATGTCCTGAAGCGTTGCGAACCCGCTCGTCTTCAGCGGCGGGACGGCAGCCACAGGGCGGATGTCAGACGGCGCGGTGCGGCTCCTCGCGCCGGCGTCGGACGCGGTCAACGGAGTCACCGAGGGTGGGGCGGTGGTCTGAGAGCGTGGTGCGGGACCGTTCGCGGCGGCGCGGGCTTCCGCGGCGAGCTTGCTGCTCGGGTATTCCGCCGCCAAGGCTGCGAACAATCGCGCCGCGTTCTTTCTGTCCGTCTCTTCGCCGAAGCGTTCGTAGGCGAGCGACGCAAGGTTCGCGGCCTGCCACAGCGCGTTGTCAGCGTAGCCGCTTGCCGGATACTTGCGAACGAGCGACTCGTAGGAAGCGATGACCCGGTGCATTGCCGCAAGCGTCGGCCTCGAGGCGTCGTCGCGGACCGTGCGCTCCTGTGCGAGCGCACGATTGTACAAATCGCGCGCGGACGGCGCCGCCGCGCGCGGGGCGGAAGGCGCGGCCAAACAGAACGCGCTGATCATCGCAGCGAGGATTCGATGTTTCATCACAGACCGCCTATCGAAGCTGCGCATCCACTTCTTCGAAGTAATCCTTCTTGACCAGGACCTCGCGCGGCTTGCCGCCGACGGCCGCCGACACCAGCCCGTCCATCTC
>JBKPSE010000266.1:0-2334 GCA_046765855.1 Acidobacteriota bacterium
GTCTCTACGAGATGATGAAGAACGGCACGCTGCTGTTCCCCGCGATCAACGTCAACGACTCGGTGACGAAGAGCAAGTTCGACAACATCTACGGCTGCCGTCACTCGCTGATCGATGGTCTGAATCGCGCCACCGATGTCATGATGGGCGGCAAGGTCGCGGTCGTGGCCGGCTTCGGTGAAGTCGGCAAGGGCTGCGCGCAGGCGCTGCGCGGCCAGGGCTGCCGCGTCATCGTGGCCGAGATCGATCCGATCTGCGCGCTGCAGGCGGCGATGGAAGGCTACGAAGTCAAGCCTATCGAGGACGTGGTCGAGAGCGCAGACATCTTCGTCACCGCCACGGGCAACTTGAACATCATCACCGTCGACATGATGGCGAGGATGAAGCACAACGCGATCATCGGCAACATCGGCCACTTCGACAACGAGATCGACATGGCCGGCCTGAAGAAGCGCGGCATCGAGCGGATCGAGATCAAGCCGCAGTACGACGAGTTCCGCTTTCCGAGCGGCAAGAGCGTCCTGATTCTCGCCGAAGGGCGCCTGCTCAATCTCGGGTGCGCCACCGGGCATCCCTCGTTCGTCATGTCGGCCTCGTTCACCAACCAGGTGATCGCGCAGCTGGAGCTGCACCAGCACAACGACAAGTACGAGAAGAAGGTCTACATCCTGCCCAAGCATCTCGACGAGGAAGTCGCGCGGCTGCATCTGGATCACCTCGGCGTCAAGCTGACGAAGCTCACGCCGGAGCAGGCCAATTACATCGGCGTCCCGGTCGAAGGTCCGTATAAGCCGGAGCACTATCGCTACTAGATGGATCTCCAGCCTCGAGGCGGGAGCTACCTCCGGATCCCATTCGGACATCGGGCTCGAAGAGATCTTCAGATAGCTCCTGCCTTCAGGCGGGTGATGATTGACTATGCATTCTCCCGGCCGTCTCACGGCGATCGCGATTCTCGCGATTGCGCTCGTTTCATCCTCGCCGCACGCGCAGCAAGCCGACACCGGCGCCGCGCTTCGCGCGCAGATCGACCGCATCTTCAAAGAGCGCCTCTACGATGCGCCGCGATTCGGGCCGGCGCGGTGGCAACCTGACGGCACCGCCTACGCGATCGTAGAGCCCACGCCTGGCGGCGGCGCGGAGATCGCGCGCTACGATGCGGCCAGCGGTGCGCGGTCAGTACTGGCCCGGACGAAGCTGGACGTCAGCGATTACGCCTGGGCGCCTGACGGCCGGCAGCTCCTCGTCTTCACCAACACCAGGAAAGTCTGGCGGCAGCACACGCGCGGGGATTACTACGTGCTCGACGTGGGCGGACCGCCTTCGCGCCAGAACGCCGGCGAAACAGGCACATCGAAAAAACTGGGCGCCTCCGCGCCCGAGTCGTCCCTGATGTTCGCGAAGTTCTCGCCAGACGCCACGCGCGTAGCCTACGTTCGGCAGAACAACATCTACGTCGAGCAGATTGCCACCGGGGTGGTGACGCAGCTGACCAGAGACGGAACGACACCGCCCGGTGGAGCAGCCTGGGCGCCGGCGACGGCGGGCACGATCGTCAACGGCACCTCCGACTGGGTGAACGAGGAGGAGCTCGACATCCGCGACGGCTTCCGCTGGAGTCCCGACGGCACTCGCATCGCGTTCTGGCAGTTCGACACGACGGGCGTGGGCAACATGACGCTCATCGACGACACGTCATCGCTGTATCCGGTGACGACGACGTTTGCGTATCCCAAACCTGGCACGACGAATTCCGCCGTCCGCATTGGCGTGGTGCCGGCCGGCGGCGGCGCGACCACCTGGATCAAGACGCCGGGGGATCCGCGCAACACGTATATCGCGAGCCTCGACTGGATCGACGACACGAGGGTCGCCATGCAGCAGTTGAACCGGCTGCAGAACGAGAACCAGTACCTGGTTGCCGACGCCGCGAACGGCAACGTGACGCGTTTGTTTCGCGACGAGTCGTTCGGCGACGGACCGCATACGTCCTGGGTCGACGTTCAGGACGACATCCAATGGATCGACAAAGGCGGCGCTTTTCTCTGGTTGAGCGAGCGCGACGGCTGGCGAAAGATCTACCGTGTGAGCCGCGGACCGGATGGCGCCGCGACACCGATCACCAGATTTTCGGCGGAAGCGACTGGCATCGTCGCCGTCAGCGAGGCGGACGGCGTCGTCTACTTCATGGCGTCCCCCGACAACGCCACGCAACGCTATCTCTATCGCGCGCCGCTGGACGGGTCGGCGCCACCCGTGCGCGTAACGCCCACCAGTCAGCCCGGCTGGCACACATACACGACTGCGCCGGGTGCGAGGCTCGCGTTCCATACC
>JBKPSE010000267.1:0-5643 GCA_046765855.1 Acidobacteriota bacterium
CTCGTGCAGCGCGAGCTTGCGTTCGCCGCCGGCCATCGCCCAGAGGTAGTAGACCTTGTACCCCGGCGGCGCCGCGACCGGGTGATAGCCGTAGGGAAGCAGCACGGCGTCGCCGTCGCGGACGGTGTGGGTGATGCACTCGCCGTCGTTGGTGTACATCAACTGCTGGCCGAATCCCTGCGGCGGGGAGACGCGGTAGTAGTACACCTCCTCGAGCACCGGCTCGCCGTCCTTGCCGTCGTGTTTGTGCGGCGGATAGCTGCTCCAGTTCCCCGGCGGATTGATCGTTTCGCCGACCATGATCCGCTTCGCGTGCGGATCGGTGACGAAGACATTGTGCACTTCGCGGCTGTAGCTGCCTTTGCCGCGGGCGTTCACTTCGACGCCGTCGGGGCCGGTGGCGGCGGCGCGGCCGCCGGCAGGCGCGGGCGTCGATACCAGGATCGCCTCGAGCGGTGTCGCCGCGGTGATCGTGAGCTGGGCGCCGGGCGGCAGATAGACGGCGCTGGCGCGTTCGTCGAAGACGTTCGCGCGCGACAGCGTCCAAGTGCCGTCGGACGTTGCGAACGTCCCCTTGCCTTCCTGGAGCACGAGCACGGTTTCTTCGCCGGCGATCTGATAGCGGTAGCTGGCGCCGGCCGCGAGGCGGAGGCGCGAGCTGGTCAGTTCACGCGCACCTCGTTCGCCGCGCTTCTGCAGCTGCTGCAGGCCTTCGATGCGGCGGACGCGATACAGAGTGTCGTTCAGCATGGGGTGCGCCGGCCAGCTTATCATGTCGCCATGAATGGCTTGACCACTTCGCGGCCGCTGTCGCGGCGCCGTTTTCTCGCGCGCGCGGGCGCGGCTGCCGCGTGTTTCACCGCCGGCCGCATGACGGCCCTGGATCTGTCGGCATGGCAGCAGCGCCAGGCGGGCATGTGGGACGTCGCCGGCGAGATCCTGCAGCGCATCAAAGCGCCGGTGTTCGCGCCGCGCGACATCCTGCTGACCGCCCACGGCGCGAAGGGAGACGGCGTGTTCGACTGCGGGCCTGCATTCCGCGCCGCGATCGACGCCTGCCACGCCGCCGGCGGCGGCCGCGTCATCGTGCCGCCGGGCCGGTATCTCACCGGTCCGATCCATCTGCGGTCGAACGTCAATCTGCACGTGCAGGAAGGCGCGACGGTTGCGTTCCGGCCGGAAGCGGAAGCTTACCTGCCGCTGGTCCTCACCCGATTCGAAGGGGTCGAGCTGATGAACTATTCCCCCTTCATCTATGCGTTCGAACAAACGAACGTCGGCCTGACCGGCGCCGGCACGCTCGACGGTCAGGCCAACGCGCAGCAATGGTGGAACTGGCGAACGGGTCAAGCCGCGTCCCGCACCCGGCTGATTCAAATGGCGGCGGAAGGGATCGCGCCCGACAAGCGCGTGTTCGGCGGGGGCGCCTCGAAGCTGCGCCCCAATTTCATTCAGCCCTACCGCTGCCAGAACGTGCTGATCGAAGGCCTGTCGATCGTCAATTCGCCGATGTGGGAAGTCCATCCGGTGCTATGCACGAACGTCACCGTGCGCGGCCTGCGCATCAACAGCCACGGTCCGAACAACGACGGGTGCGACCCGGAATCGTGCCGCGACGTGCTGATCGAGCGATGCACGTTCGACACCGGCGACGACTGCATCGCGCTGAAATCCGGACGCAACGACGACGGGCGGCGCCTGCACACGCCGATCGAGAACGTCGTCATTCGCGATTGCGACATGAAGGACGGGCACGGCGGCGTGGTCATCGGCAGCGAGATCTCCGGCGGCGCGCGCAATATCTTCGCCGAGAAGTGCCGCATGGACAGCCCTCGGCTGGAACGCGCGCTGCGTTTCAAGAACAACGCCGCGCGCGGCGGGCTGATCGAGCACGTCGCGATGCGCGACGTCACCGTCGGACAACTGGCCGAAGCGGTCGTCGCCTGCGACTTCTTCTACGAGGAAGGGAAGAACGGCGCCTACATGCCGGTGCTGCGCGACGTCGACGTCCGCAACGTGACGAGCCGGAAGAGCAAGTATGCGTTCCTGCTGCGGGGATTCGCGGAGTCGCCGGTGTCCGACATCCGCGTGACCGACTGCAGATTCGACGGGGTCGAGTCACCAGACGTGCTCGAAGGGGTGCGCGACCTCGTCTTGACCAACGTCACGATCAACGGACAGACGCGCAACGAACGGATCAGCCGCTGAGCCGAGACTCGGCGAACGCCCGGTATTTCGGCAGCAGCGCGGCATAGGCGCGCACTGCGTCCGGCCGCGGCCGCGCCCCGGCGCCGCCGACTGGTTCCGTGAAGCCGGCCGCTATTTCGTGCCAGGGCAGCGCCGCCCCGTTCGCAAGCCGATCGGCGTGAAACGCGCGCAACGCCGCACCCAGCGACGCGGCGTTGGGCGGGGCGATGCGCATCACGTCCGCATCGAAGACGTCGGCCAGCACTTGCAGGATCCGGCTGTTCGCCGCCGCTCCGCCGGTTGCGCGTATCGAGGTCACCGACGGCGCGAACCAGCGCGAGTGAATGCGCATCGCCAGCGCCTGGCCTTCGACGACCGCGCGCACGTTGCGAGCGGTGTCGGCTGGATCGAGATCCTGACGGTGCGGGCCGGGCACGGCTACCGTTGGCGTAATCTCGGGCACGAACCACGGCACCATCAGCGCTCCGTCATTGGCCGGCGGGGTCGCGTCCAGAGCGGCCGCGAATCCGCTCCAGTCGAGATCGTACTGATCGCGCACTCGTTCGCGCGCCAGAGATCCGTTCGCGAAACAGGTGAGCGCCATGTAGCCGCCTGCGGGCGAACCGAACACGTGGCCGGCGCCGTTCGGATCGGGTGCCGGCCGTGACATCGGCGCAAACACGGTGTCGCTCGTCCCGAGCGAGACGCCGAGTTGTCCTTCCTCGATCAGGCCCAAACCGATCAGGGAAGACGGATTATCGCCAGACCAGGCGACTACCTTTGCCGCCGCGAACCCGTAACGCTGCTGCCAGTAAGGCGCCAGCGTTCCCGCGATCGTCCACGATGGTTTGATTTCCGGCAGCCGGCGGCGCAGATCCGCGGCGGTCGCGTCCACCATGGGCGCAGCCCACTCGAACCGCGCGATGTCCATCAGGTTCATGCCCGATCCATCGCCGGGTTCGATTGGCGCCTCGCAGCCGCACAACAGGGACGCCATGAACGAGCTGACCAGATGGACGCGCGCCGTGCGCGCGTATCCGTCCGGATCGCGCGCCGCGAATTTTCTGATCTGGGCCGCGGTGAAGCGCTCGTAGGCGCGCGAACCGGTCAGCCTCGCAAGCGCGGCATCTCCCCCGGCGGCATCGGTCAGCGCCGCGCACTCCGTCGTCGTGCTGCAGTCCAGCCAGACCGGCGACACCGAACGGGAGAAAACGCTTGCGAGTTGCGCCGCCAACGGCTTCGATGGATCGAGCGCGGCGAGCACGCGCGCGGCATCGCCGTTCAGGTAAACGCTTCCATGCTGCTGGCCCGAGCCGGACACGGCGCGAATCCGGGACAGCTCGACGCCCGCATCGCGCAGCCGCGCCGCCATCGTGTCGAGCGCCTCGGCCCACATCAGCGGCGGCGCCGTGACGGTGCGGCCGTCGCTGCTCAGTACGCCGTGCTTCGTGCCGTACTGCGGCAGCGCGGCGTCGAAGACGACAGCCTCTTCGAAGACGACGCGACGCGTGGGGCCGTCCGCCTCGATCACGGTGGCAGTCAGGCTCTGTGTGCTCGAATCAAAGCCAAGGTAAAAAGACATGAGCTGATCTAGGCTATTCGCAAATGAGGATTCTCGTCACTGCGCTGCTGTTCTGCGCCATCGGATCGCAGCAGCCGGCACCGCCCGCCCCTCCGACACCGATTCCGGCGACCCATCTGCAGACGCGTTGGGCGTCGCAGGTCACCCCGACGAAAGTCTGGCGTGAATACCCGCGGCCGCAGCTCGCCCGCAGCAACTGGGTCAATCTGAACGGAACATGGCAATACGCGATCGCCGCGGCGACCGCGCCGCGTCCGCAAAGCTTCGATCGCGAGATCCTCGTTCCATTTCCCATCGAGTCGCAGTTGAGCGGCGCCGGCGTCTGGGTTTCCCCCGAGCAGCGGTTGTGGTACCGCCGCACCTTCACCGCACCGCTGCGGACCAACGGGCAGCGCGTGCTGTTGAACTTCGGCGCCGTGGACTGGGAGGCCGCAGTCTACGTGAACGGCGCGCTCGTCGGCGAGCATCGCGGCGGTTACGATCCATTCACCTTCGACATCACCGCGCAGCTGAAACCGATCCCGGATCAGGAGATCGTCGTGGCGGTGCGCGACGCCACGGATGACGGACAGCAGCCGCGCGGCAAGCAGGTGCGGCGGCCTCGCGGCATCTACTACACCGCCGTCACCGGAATCTGGCAGACGGTCTGGCTCGAGACCGTCCCGGGCTGGCATGTCAGCGGCCTCCGCATCGATCCGGATCTCGATCGAGGCGCCGTCCGCGTGTCCGTCGGTACGGACGGACGCACCGCGGCCGGACGCGTCAGCATCGAGGTTCTCGACGGCACGCGCGTCGTTGCGCGCGCCGATGGCCCAACGGCGACGATACCGATTCCTTCGCCGCACGCGTGGTCGCCCGCCGATCCGTTCCTCTACAACCTTCGCGTTCGCCTGGATTCCGGCGACGAGGTACGGAGTTACTTCGGCATGCGCAGCATCTCCGTGCGCGGGGACGCATCGGGAGCGCGGCGACTCTACCTGAACGGCAAGCCGCTGTTCCAGTTCGGGCTTCTCGATCAGGGCTGGTGGCCGGACGGTCTCTATACCGCTCCCACCGACGAAGCGCTGGCGTTCGACATTCAGAAGACGCGCGACCTCGGCTTCAACGTCATTCGCAAGCACGTGAAAGTCGAGCCGGCCCGCTGGTACTACCACGCCGATCGGCTCGGCATGCTCGTCTGGCAGGACATGCCGAGCGGCAACAACAAGGGAGCCGACGCCGAAGCCAATTTCGAGCGCGAACTGAAATCCGTCGTCGATGCGCTGCGCAACCATCCCTCGATCGTCATGTGGGTGCCCTTCAATGAAGGATGGGGCCAGCATGCGACCGAGAAATACGTCGCGTGGTTGAAGTCCTACGATCCGACGCGCCTGGTCGACAACACGAGCGGCTGGACCGACGCGAAGGTGGGGGACGTCGCCGATCACCATTCCTATCCGGGTCCCGCCATGCCGCCGCCGGAGCCGCTGCGGGCGGCGACGCTCGGCGAGTTTGGTGGACTCGGACTGCCGATAGAGGGACACACCTGGCTGGATCGGGGCAACTGGGGCTATCGCAGCTACACGACGCTTCCCGAGCTGAACACGGCGTACCGGGATTTGTTGTCGCAGTTGCGGCTGCACATTGCCGACGGGCTGTCATCAGCCATCTACACGCAGACGACCGACGTCGAGATCGAAGTGAACGGCGTCATGACCTACGACCGTGCCGTCACCAAGCTCGATGCCGACTCGATCGCGGCCAATCACGCGCTCTACACGACGCGCGCGCGCGTCACGCATCTTGCGCCCGCCGCGGATCGTGAAGCGCAGACCTGGCGCTATACGACGTCGCAGCCGGCGCCGACTTGGTACGAGGCCGCGTTCAGCGACGCC
>JBKPSE010000268.1:0-6586 GCA_046765855.1 Acidobacteriota bacterium
TTCGTCCATTTCAACGGCGGCTTTCACGGCTCGCGCGGGCTGCGCGCGGCCGAACCGTACGTCAAGGCGGTCAAAGAGAGCGTCGGCGCGCTGGTTGGCGTGCAGCTCACGCCGGAAAAGGACTTCAGCGCCTACGACCGGCTGATCGATCTCGGTGTCGATCATTTCTCGTTCTGCTTCGAGTTGTTCGATCCGGAATGGTTCGCGCGCATCTGCCCCGGCAAGGCGAAGGTGCTCGGTCAGAATCTGTTCCTCGAGGCGATGGACTACTGCGCGTCGAAGATGCCGCGCGGCGCCGTCTCCGGAGAAATCATCGCCGGCCTCGAGCCGGTGTCGAGCACGCTGGCGGCGATCGAACGCATCACGTCGGTCGGCGCGTTCCCGACCGTGTGCGTCTTCCGTCCGACCATCGGATCCGACATGGAAGACTGGCCGTCGCCCGATTACGACGACATGCGGCGTGTCCTGTTGGGCGTCTACGACGCGTGCCGCCGTCATCGCGTCCCCATCGGACTCGCGCCGAATATCGAAGTCAGCCTGGTCGTGAACCCTGACGACGCGGCGCTGCTCGCGCCGGCGACGCCGCGGACGCTCGCCTACGAGGCGTGGCGGCGAGCGCTGCGCATCGCCGCGCGACCGATCTTCGCGCGCCGGATGCGTCCGCGGCCGCGCACGATCGTCTGACCTGCGGAGGCCATCATGGTGGATCGTGAAAAGGTGCTGGTCGTGCTCAACCGGCGATTCCCCGGCTCACGGCCTGAACAGCTCGCCGCTGCCGCGAACGCGATCGTCGGGCTCCATGACGAGTGGGAGGACGTGACCGACCGGCAGGACGAGTTCGGCTACAACTTTTCGCCGCAATGTTCGGATATCTGCTACCTGGCCCAGCAGGTCGAGCGCGGCGATCAGTTCCGGGTTTTTCGCCGGCGGAAAGCCGTCACTCGGCGATAATGCCTATGGAAACAGGCGGATATTCGGCGTGGCATTTCGCTTGCGACCGTCCGGGGCATGAGTCCAGTAGGCCAGGCCCTGCGTGAGCGTTTCGAATCCGTATGCCGCACCGAGCTGCAGCGGCTGCGCAAGAAGACCGCCTCATTGACCGACACGGAACGGGCGCAGGTCGATGCGCTGGCGCTGGAGGTGACCCGCAGCCTTGCGGTAACCCTCGACGCGGCCGTTGCCGCACCAGGCCGCTCGGGCATCGCACCCGTGGTAATGCAGCTGTTCGCCGTCACCCCCACACTGTTGGAGGAGAGCAAATGAAGCGTGTGTTGATTGGAATCATGGGAGTTCTGGCATTGGGCGCGTTCGCCTCGAGCGCGTCAGCGCAGGACAAGGTCGCCAAGGGCGCACAGGTCTATGCCGACCAGAAGTGCTCGTTGTGCCATTCCGTCGCGGGCAAGGGGAACGCGAAGGGCAGCCTTGATGAGATCGGGTCGAAGCTGAAGGAAGCGGAAATCCGCGAGTGGTTGACGGATCCGGCCGGCATGGCCACCAAGACCAAGGCCACACGCAAACCCGCGATGCCGGCGAAGTACGCGTCGCTGCCGAAGGACGATCTCGACGCGCTCGTCGCCTATCTGGCGTCGCTGAAGAAGAAGTAACTCATACCGCCAACCGGCGGTCATCGAGCCCCGCACACTCGTGACACCGGCAGGAGGGCCCGATGCGCTGCCGCGTTGTGTGCACTACGTGTGTCTTGATCTGGGGGTTTGCGCTGACCTTTTCAGCGGCGCAAACCCCGCCTGCCAAAGCTGCCGCCTCAGTAGAGAAAGCTGAAACGCCGCCGCCAACCGCGGACGACTGCCTCGCGTGCCACGATGACGCGACACTGAAACGGGAAAAGGCGGGGACGCCCGTCACCGTCAAGAAGGACACCTTCATGGCGTCGGTTCACGCGCCGCTGGCCTGCGTGGACTGCCATGCCGACCTTGCGCACGCGGAGCTGCCGCACGCCGAGAAGCTCGCAAAGGTCGATTGCTCGTCGTGCCACGCCGATCAGGTCGCGCTCTACAAGCAGAGCGCGCACGCGGCCGCGCGCGCCGGCGGCAGCGACGTCGCCGCAACCTGCGCGAGCTGCCACGGCATGCACGATGTCCGCAGCGGCAAGGATCCGCAGTCGCGCACGTATCACCTGAACATCGCGGCGACCTGCGCCGGCTGCCATGGAAACAAGGACGTCATCGCCAAGGGGCACATTGCGGCTGGAGACGTCGCGTCGCCGTTCGCCGACAGCATCCACGGCAAGGCGCTGCGCAAGAGCGGCCTGATGGTCGCGCCGACCTGCAGCGACTGTCACGGCCCGCACGACATCCGCAAGAAGAGCGATCCGGCGAGCCGCGTCGCAATGGCCAATGTACCGGCAACGTGCGGCAAGTGCCACGAGGGGATCGCGCAGCAGTTCAGCGGCGGCATTCACGCGGCCATGCTGGCGAAAGGGAAGGACGCGGCGCCGGCGTGCCAGTCCTGCCACACCGCGCATGCCATTCAACATGCGGACAATCCCGACTGGCAGCTGACCGTCGTCAGCCAGTGCGGGACGTGTCATCAGGACAAATTGAAGACGTATCGCGACACCTTCCACGGGCAGGTGACGAAGCTCGGGTTCCGCGCGGTTGCGGCCTGCGCCGATTGCCACGGCAACCATCGCATCCTGCCGGCCAGCGACCCGTCCTCACCGATCGCGAAGGGCAACCTGGTAAAGACGTGCGGCAAGTGCCACTCGAACGCCAGCACGAACTTCGTGAAGTACGACCCGCACGCGGACAAGCACAACGTGGATCGCAACGCGGGTCTCTTCTACGCGGCGAAGATGATGCAGGCGCTGCTGTTCACGACGTTCGGATTCTTCGGCCTGCACACCGCGCTCTGGCTGTTCCGCACGCTGAAGGACCGGAGGCAGCCGGCCATGGAGAAGCCACATGCTTGACGTGTTCAAAGTGGAAGATCTGCCGCAGGAGACGGCCAGCGGGGTCCGGTATCAGCTCCGATTCAGTCGCATCGATCGAATGCTGCACGGTTTCCTGATGCTGAGTTTCCTCGGGCTTGCCTCGACCGGCATGCCGGTGCTGTTCAGCGACGCGCCCTGGGCGCAGCGCATGGCGCGGCTGCTCGGCGGATTCACCGCGACGCACGTCCTGCACCGCGTCTTCGCGACAACCATGATCAGCGTCTTTCTGATCCACGTGGTGCGGCTGATCGCGCGCGTCGCGCTCGAGCGGGGCTACTCGATTTTTTGGGGACCGACGTCGCTGGTGCCGCAGCCGAAAGACCTGCAGGACATGTATCGGCACATGCTGTGGTTCGTCGGCGCCGGCAAGCGGCCGGTGTTCGATCGCTACGCGTATTGGGAGAAGTTCGACTACTTCGCGGTGTTCTGGGGCATGGCCATCATTGGCGGCTCGGGGCTGCTGCTCTGGTTCCCGGAGGCATTCGCGCGCGTGCTGCCCGGCTGGATCTTCAACATCGCGCTGCTCGTGCACGGTGAAGAAGCACTGCTGGCGGTGGGGTTCATCTTCACCATCCACTTCTTCAACAGCCATTTGCGGCCCGGCAAGTTCCCGATGGACATGGTCATCTTCACCGGCCGCGTCTCGGAAGACGAGCTGAAGCACGAGCGTCCGGCGGAGTACGCGCGCGTCGGAACGGCCTTTGCTGACGCTGGTGCGCCGTCCTCGCGGACGTGGTTGATCGGCCGAATCGTCGGCACGGCTGCTGTGGTCATTGGCTTGACGCTGGTAGCCCTCATCCTCTATGCAGTAGCCTCTCAGCGATGAGACGTCATCCGCTTTCAGACATTGGCGTGGTACTCACCACGCTCAGCGCCGTGGTGTTCCTGTTCGTGTTCCTGGCCGACGCGTTCGGGCTGCACACGAATCCATACATGGGGATCGTGTTCTTCCTGATCCTCCCGGCATTCTTCATTCTCGGCCTGCTCCTGATCCCGGCGGGTTTCTATCTCGAACGGAGGCGGCGACGGCACGGACTCGAGCCGCGCCGGTTTCCGCGCATCGATCTCAACGATCCGGTGCATCGGCGGACGGCGCTCATCGTGCTGTCACTGACGCTGGTGAACGTGCTGATCGTCTCGCTGGCGGCATACCGCGGCCTCGAGTTCATGGACTCGCCGCAGTTCTGCGGCCAGGTCTGTCACACGGTGATGGAGCCCGAGTTCGTGGCCTATCAGGACGGCCCGCACTCGCGCGTGCGCTGCGTCGAGTGTCACATCGGTCCGGGCGCCTCGTGGTTCGTGAAGTCGAAGCTCGACGGCACGCGCCAGGTGCTCGCGGTGATGCGCAACAACTACTCGAAGCCGATCGAGACGCCGGTTCGGACGCTGCGCCCGGCGCGCGATACCTGCGAGCGGTGTCATTGGCCGGAGAAGTTCCACGGCGACAAGGTCGAAGTGGTGCGCGAGTACGGCAACGACGAGAAGAACACCGAGTCGGTGACCCGGCTCATGGTCCACGTCGGCGGCGGCAGCGAGCGCATCGGCGTTGCCACCGGCATTCACTGGCACATGAACGTCGCCAACGAGATTGAGTACGTGGCGACGGACGGCAAGCGGCAGGTGATCCCCTACGTGCGGCTCAAGGATCGGCAGGGCAACGTGCGCGAGTTCCGCGCTCCTGGTGTGACCGACGATCAGATTGCCAAGGGTGAGCGCCGCCGGATGGACTGCATGGACTGCCACAACCGTCCGAGCCATCCGTTGTCGCCGTCGCCGGAACGCGCCGTCGACGCGGCAATGGCCCGCGGCGAGATCTCGCGCGAGCTCCCGTTCGCGCGCCGGGAAGCGGTCGCGGCCCTCAAAGAGTCGTACCCGGATCGACCGACGGCGGAACAGAAGATCGCGGAGCGGCTACGCGGCTTCTACGGACAGAACTATGCGTCGCTGGTTTCCGCGCACGGCCAGGCGATCGATCAACTCGTTCGCAGCGCTCAGCGGCTCTACTCGCGAAACGTGTTTCCGAAGATGAACGTGACGTGGGGCACTCACGAAAACAACCTGGGCCACACAGACGCGCCAGGGTGTTTCCGTTGTCACGACGATCAACACAAGACCAGCGACGGTCGCGTCATCAAACAGGACTGCGATCTCTGCCACGACATTCAGCAATAGCTGGCCGGCGGCGCTGAACAGATCGACAGGCCGGGTCACTGGTCAAACGATCTGCTGCGGATCGTAACTCCTGATCTCCTGCTCGAGGAGACAGGCGCCGCAAGAACGTCAGCGTTCGAGAATCCGAATCGAGTTCTCGACCGCCTTCACCCCGCGCAGGTACTTCACGGCGGTTTCCGCCGCGGCGCGCTGATGCATCCAGGTGACGGTGCCGTCGAGCATGATGCGGCCGTCGGTAACCACCGCCTGCACCGTGGCGGGAACCGCGACGTTGTTCCTCAGGCGGTGCGCGGCGTCGCGCGCGATATCGGTATCAGTGCGCTCGTTGCGGCCGCGTATGCGCAGCTCGTTGGCGACGCTGCGTACGCCTTCGACGCGCTTGGCCGCGCGTTCCGCGGCGATCTTGAATCCTTCCGTCTCCACGGTTCCGGTCAGCGTGATCACGCCGTCTTCGGCCGCGACTCCAATCTCCCAGGCGTGAATCGCCGGATCCGCATCGATCTCACCGATCACCGCGTCCCGCAGCGCTTCAGACGCGCTCTGCGCCAGTCCGTACAGCATCGCCAGCTCCTTTACCACGGACGCGAATGTCTTAGCCCGGGCGCGCCCGAAGTTCTCGTCACGCCACACGCGAGCGCACGGTAAGCCAAAGCATTGCGTGTGTCGCGTCGATGCCGTGACTCGAATCTCGTACGCGGAGTACACGAGAAAGGAAAACGTCCCGTGCGTTCCGTGTACTCCGTGGCCCTACGTCTCCGTGTCGTCCGTGCGCTCCGTGGCCCTACGTCTCCGTCAGGTCCGTGGCCCGACGTCCCCGTGTGTTCCGCGTACTCCGTGGCCCTACGTTCGTGTGGTCCGTGGCCCCACGTCTCCGTCTGGTCCGTGGCCCGACGTCTCCGTGTGCTCCGTGCACTCCGTGGCCCTACGTTCCTGTGGTCCGTGGCCCCATGTCTCCGTCTGGTCCGTGGCCCGACGTCCCCGTGTGTTCCGTGTACTCCGTGGCCCCACGTCTCCCTGTGGTCCGTGGCTCTATGGCTCCGTGTACTCCGTGGCAGTGGCAAAGGCGCTGCCACCGCGCAGATCCGTGGCGAGCGCCGGGAATCCGGCTTGTGCTACGGTGCAGCCGCGCATGGATCTGCCGGTTTCCGCCCCTCTCGTGCTCGCGTCCGCGTCGCCGCGGCGCGCGGAACTGTTGACCAGCGCGGGTTTCCGCTTCTCGGTCGACGCCGCAGACGTGGACGAATCCCCACTCCCTGGGGAAAATCCCGAAGCCTATGTCCTCCGCGTCGCCCGCGACAAGGCTCGCGTCGTCGCCGATCGCTGCCGGAAAACCGGCGGCATCGTCCTGGCCGCCGATACCACCGTGGCGGTTGACGGGGAAATTCTCGCCAAGCCCGAGAACGATTTGGACGCGATCCGCATGCTCCAACTGCTGTCGGGAAGGATCCATGATGTCTTCACCGG